>CAUVCH010000140.1:0-3588 GCA_963550265.1 uncultured Mitsuokella sp.
AAAGCTGTCTAAGACGAGATTCATGCCGCCTTCCCACGATGAAGTTGCCAGTGCCAGCGGAATCTCCTTTTCATGAAGGCCTTTGATCAGTGCCGTAGCACCCGGCACCTCTGGAATCTCGCCCGTCTGTAGGATGCGGATATAGGCATCGTGCTTGTAATCTATGATTTCATCAAGCGCGATGTCCGTGCGCTTCCACTTTGCCAGCACTTCGGCAAAGAGTTCATCACTCGACCGCCCGACGTAGTTCGGCAAATCTTCTTTCGGAAAGTCAATGCCATAGTGACGGAAGGTCTCCATCTTGGCACGCGCATGAATTTTTTCACTGTCGACGATGACGCCGTCCATGTCAAAGATAACGGCAGCGGTCTTTCGCATCTCTTTTCCTCCAAAAATCTAGCGGATATCTCAACGGTTTTATCGGGAGCGCCGCGCTTCATACGTCCGGCTGGCAAGCGCTTTCCCGCATCGCTTCAAGGTCACAGAGCAGTCCCTCCAAGGCGCGTTTGGCAATGAAGACGGGACAGTCCGGCGAACAAACGATGCAGTGCCCACAACAATCCTTCACCGCTTCGACGGCGTTTCTAACCTTTTCTTCCTGCAGAATAATGCCTCATCTCCCTATTTCGCGTCCATTATACCGCGATTCGATGCCAAAGCCATTTCCTTCAGCGAAGTGCTTGCAAGGCCTTTTCAAGGTCCGCTTCCGTCGTTACGCCGATGAACTTGGCAGCGATTTTTCCGGAGGCGTCGATGACAAACGTCGTCGGTACAGCAGATACCTGATATGCCATCGTCGCTCTGCCGTCCTTGTCAAAGAGAACGGGAAGTTCGTAGCCGTTTTCTTTTAAGAAACCCGTGACTTTCTCTTCTGGTTCCTCGATGTTGACGGCATAGAAAGAAACGCGTTCCTTGTGGCTTTCTGCAAATTTTTCAATATCCGGAAGCTCCTTCCGGCACGGCGGGCACCACGTTGCCCAGAAATTAATGACGTAGACTTTGCCGTCGCCCGGCGTGACCTTCGCCTCTGTGCCGCCCATACCGCCGAGCGTAAAGGCGGGAGCTGCGGCACCGACGTCGATTTGAACCTCTGACGGTGCGCGATTTGCTGCCGATGGCTCCCTTTCCCCACCGCTGCAGCCAACGGTGAAAAGCAGGACAAAGGCAAGGCATAGAAACAGAATCTTCTTCATGTCCTCTACTCCTCCTCGGGATACCGCATGCCCCATGAGCGGCGAATCTGCGTCATGAGTTCCATGACATCCACGGTGTAGTCAAGATGCATGTCGTTGCGCTCGCCCGCGACGGCCGCCTCCATATCCAGCACTTCGTATTTCAGCGCATCCGCAGTGCTGCCTGCCGCAATCTCCTCCCTGCGTCCGTCCGCCGTCCATGTGATGACTGCCCGCTCTCCGCGCGGGTATTCGAACATCTCGACATAGCCGTTTTCAAAGGCGATCGTTCCGCGCTTGGGCTGCTTGGCATGGAGCGAGAGCGTGATCGCCGCCATCTCCTCCTCTGCATTTTTCAGCAAAATGCTTGCCTGTTCATCGACCCCCGTCGGTGCGTATTTCACCTGAGATAGCACCTCCGTCGGCTGTGACGTGAGGAAGTAACGGACAAAGGACAGCGCATAGACACCGATGTCGAGCATCGCCCCGCCCGCCAGAGAACGATTAAAGAAGCGATTCTTCCTATCATATTCTTTGAAACTGCCAAAGTTCATCTGAATCATGCACAGCGGTCCTAAAGAGCCGCTCGCCATTATCTCGCGCAGACGGCGGTAAATCGGCATGTGATAGATTGTCATTGCCTCGGCAAGGACGACGTCATGTGCCCGCGCAGCCTCGACCGCCCGCATGAGTTCCTCGCTGTTCAGCGTTATGGACTTCTCACAGAGAACGTGTTTTCCCGCCGCGAGTGCAGGGAGCAGATAGTTGATGTGCGTGTTATGCGGTGTGGAGATGTAGATAATATCGACGTTCGGATCGGTAAAGACATCTTCCATCCGCTCATACACCTTCAAAATGCCGTACTGCGCGGCGAACGCCTGCGCCTTGCTCTGCGTGCGATTGCCGACGGCGTACAGCCCGCCGCCAAGTGACGCAAGTGCCTGGGCGAGCTGATGCCCAATCACACCGCAGCCGAGCGACGCCCAGCGATAACGAATTTTTGACATAGAATTCCCTCCTTGTCGCATTCATTCGACATAAAAGAAAATTTTCCTTTATACATCTGCGTCCTCTAAATAGACGGCGGAAGAAAATCTCATAAAAAAAGAAGCCTTCCATCGGAAGGCTTCCTGAAAGGAGAGCGGGCAGATCTCTTTAGTTCTTCTGCTGATCTCTCGCGTACGGTTACGCGAGGTCTTCTTTATCGAGATTCTGGATGTAAATATCCTTGACGCCCGTCGGCTTTGCATCCTTGACGGTCAGCGCCTGCTTCGCTACGATATCGTTGAGCGTATTCATGACCTCGGTGCGGGTGAGCCCTGCCTTCGGATTCGGCAGGCTGAGCGTCACCGTCTTGTCGTTCGAGAGATTGAGTACCATCTTAAGTGTTGCGATGTTCATCGTTCATTCCCCTTTTCCATACCTTGATCTATCGTCGGCTTTCTTCTTTCTGTGCCAGTCTTATGCACCTTCGCTGAAGGCTTTGACGTCCTGGCGGCTGATGGCCGCGACCGTTCCCGTCTGAAGCCCTGCGAGCTTTTGCCCAATGGCATAGACGTCCGCATCGGCAAGTGTCGGCGTGATATTGGCAAAGCTGCGCTGTGCATAAGCCGTCTTGCCGGTCTTCGTCAGACCTGCTTCTACTTTGAGAATGAGTTTACTTGTTTCTACTGTCGCCATATGGCATCTTCCTTTCGCTTTACGCCCGCTCCTCCTTTCGCCTATAGACATACCGAAAGCGGGAGAAAAGGAAACCGAAGATAGGGAATTTTTTTATTTCTGTGTGTACTCAGTCAATGCGATACTTCAGATAGGCGCGCTCTTCCTCCTGAAGAAAGGCCGCAAGCGTCAGAAGTTCGCGTGCGCAGTAATCCGCACCAGCTTTTAGATGGGCAGCGTTTCGCTCTGCTGTCCAAAGGGAGGAAATGCGCGAGCCGTCTAAAAGCGTAAGTTCGCTCTTATATGCCCCTCTTTCCCCTGCTATGCTGCGCGTCTCTACGCGGCGGCTGGCGTTGATGTAGGCATAAGCACCTGCGGCAATGCCAGCATGACGAACCTGCGTCGGGACGAGGAGCAGCCACGGCGCAATCGCCAACATCGCATTTCTCGGCGCAATTTTTAGGCGGGGACTTTCCCGCCGATAGGGCGCGCGGCGCTTTAACAGGGCGAGGCTCATCGCCCGCCGCTCAGCGTAAAGCTTCAATACATACGTCACGCGGTGCGAAAGGTAGAGGCTCTGCGCTCCCGTCACGAGACGCGTTCCATTTTCACCATGTTCGCCGATTTCCGGAACAAGCGCAAGCAAATCGTTTTCCTTCGGCAAGGGGTTCTTATCTTCGCTTATCATCATTTACTATCTTCCTGCTACTAAAAACATAGATCAAAGTGTTTATGTCTTAGAAACTTCCTTGTTCAT
>CAUVCH010000141.1:0-3563 GCA_963550265.1 uncultured Mitsuokella sp.
GTGCGAATCCACTGAATTCCCTTGACTTTCACGAGTTCTTTGAGAAGCTGCGCGAGCTGTGGTTTTCCATCTGCCAAATCTCGTCCATACTCGGTCGAATCCTGCGCAATCAGAACAATTTCCTTCACACCATGCGCGGCAAGATGCTCAACCTCCGCTTTGATGTCCGAGATCGTCCTGCTGCGGTATTTGCCGCGAATCTGTGGAATCGCGCAGAAAGCACAGCGATTGTTGCAGCCCTCAGCAATCTTCACATATGCGGTATAGCGCGGCGTCGTCGTAATGCGCGGCGTATTCTCATCGTAAAGCGATTTGTCCTCACCCGCAAGAATGACACGCTGCCCTTTCAACGTTGCTTCGACCGCCTCCATGATGCGGCTCCATGCGCCCGTGCCGATGATGGCATCTGCTTCCGGCAGTTCGTCAAGAAGATCCTGCCCATAGCGCTGCCCCAGACAGCCCGCAACGATGAGACTGCGGCAGCGACCTATTTCCTTATAATCCGCCATATTGAGAATCGTCGTGATGGATTCTTCCTTTGCAGACTTAATGAAGGCACAGGTATTTACAATGAGGATATCCGCATCCTGCGGGCGCGGCGTAATCTCGATGCCATGCTCCTGTAGGATGCCGAGCATGACCTCGGTATCGACTAGGTTTTTTGAACAGCCAAGGCTGATAAAACCGGCTTTCAACAGGCATTCCCTCCCCGGTAAATACATAAAACAATGTCTTTTATAATACTCGAAGTTTCTGGGAAAAACAAGGTGCTACATGAGAAAAGGATTGCAGGGAAATGAAAATCCCGAAAGCACGCGCGTGTTTCGGGACTTTACTTATTGATCGGTAAGAAAAAACTTCTTTTCTCTACTTATCCTTTCGCCGACGCAAGGCTTTCGGTTTTCCCAGAACTTCCGCAAGGACAATCGCCTGCTGCATGTTTTCGGGCGTCAGTGAGGAAAGAAGCTTTCTCTCTCTCGTCCTGCAGGTTTCCTGCTGCACAGGTGCCGCAGGATGCAGCATCTTTTTCTCACCCCTTACCTTAAACTTCTCAGCTTTTCTTGCCGCTTTTTGAACATTGTGCGTTGCCGCCTGCTCTTTCTGAGTGTGAAGATACGACTGGAATTCCTGCAAAATTTCATGTGGGTTACGACGAACATGCGCCTCACTTTTCACGAAGTTCTGTATATTTTGCTGTGCTTCTTGCATGGAATGACGCACCTTTGGTCTACTTTTTTCATAGAACCGATAAAGTACGTAAATGATGAACAGAAGGATGTATACCCAATCATCCCAATCCAAATTCATCCCGTCACCTCCTTACTTCAGAGGCTTCGTCGGCTGAATCTTGTCATCCGTTCCCGCTGCGCTGATAGCATTTCGCATGTCTGTATCCGCCTGTACATTGTTGAGATTGTAGTAATCCATGACGCCGAGCTTTCCTTCTTTGAGCGCTTGCGCCATAGCGTGCGGAACCTCTGCCTGTGCTTCGACGACCTTTGCCTCCATCTCCTGCGTATACGCCTTCATCTCTTGTTCTTTCGCCACCGCCATAGCACGGCGCTCTTCTGCCTTTGCTTGGGCAATGCGCTTATCTGCCTCCGCTTGATCCGTCTGTAGCTCTGCGCCGATGTTGCGCCCAACATCGACATCGGCAATATCAATGGAGAGAATCTCAAACGCCGTGCCAGCATCCAGCCCTTTGCCGAGAACTGTCTTCGAGATATCGTCTGGATTGGCAAGCACGTCGTTATGACTTTCTGAAGAACCGACGGTCGTAACAATGCCCTCGCCAACGCGCGCAATAATTGTCGGCTCGCCCGCGCCGCCGACAAGGCGGTCGATATTTGCACGAACCGTGACACGCGCCTTGATCTTAAGCTCGATGCCGTTCTTTGCCACGGCGGAGACGACCGGTGTCTCAATGACCTTTGGATTGACGCTCATCTGCACGGCTTCTAAAACGTCGCGCCCCGCCAAATCGATGGCAGCCGACCGTTCGAAGGGAAGGGGAATCTGTGCACGATGCGCCGCAATCAGCGCATCGACAACTTTATCGACATTGCCGCCGGCAAGGTAATGCGCTTCCAGCTGATTCACCTGTACATCGAGCCCTGCCTTATTGGCCTTGATGAGCGGCAAGATGATCTTTGCCGGTGGCACACGACGCATCCGCATGCCGACGAGTGTGATGATGCCGACGTGGACGTTAGCAGCAAGTGCAGAAATCCACAGTCCAATGGGGACGAAATGCAGAAAGAGCAGCACTGCCGCAACGACGATAATGCTGAGGAAACCAAAACTGATCAAAGTACCCATAAAATCGCCTCCTAAAAGCTACCCAACAGTCTTTTCACTACGATACGTCTGCCATTTACGGACACAACTATGACCTTTGCGCCCTTTTCTATAAAATCCCCCTCTGAAACGACATCGAAGCGGCGATTTTCAATCTGTACCGAACCCGCGGGGCGAAGCTCTGTCAATACGATGCCCTCTTTTCCGACGATGTCATCCTCCTGTGGAGCACTGACAAAGCCTTCCTCCTTTGTCGAAGCATTCTTCAGCATGAGCTTATGCCAAAGACGGTTGGAAGGAAGCCGATTGATAATAATGATGAAGATGATAACCGCCAGAAGCAGCGCGATTGCAAGCGCATAGAGGGCATTCAAATCCGCCCCGAGCGCGAGAATGACGCTGTAAAATATCATCGCTATGCCGAGTGCTGCGAGAATACCGACCATTGGCGAAAGCACTTCGATAATAATCAGCAGGATGCCCCCGAGAAAGAGTGCGATCTGCGTGAGATCGACAATGCCATGCACATACTGGCTGCCCCAAAACATCGCCGCCGCTATCAGTCCGAGCAGCACACCTGCGCCGAAACCGCCCGTCTTGATCTCAACGAGGACGGCTAGGAACATAATAGCGAGCATTAAGACATTCAAGAGTGTCATAAGAGAAAATTCCATGACAATCACCTCTTTTCACGCCTATGCAAGCGTATCGCTTATCATCAACTCTGCAAACACGCACGAACTATTTGATTGACGAGCTTGCCATCGGCACGTCCCTTTAGCTTTGGCATCAAGGCTCCCATGACCTTGCCCATATCCTTCGGCGTCGATGCCCCTGTCTGCTCTACAGTTTCTGCCACGAGCTTTTGAATTTCGTCCTCCCCCATCTGTTCTGGAAGATACTTCATCAGGACATCGATCTCTGCCTGTGTCTTCTCGACAAGATCGCTGCGTCCCCCTTTTGTAAATTCATCGATGGAGTCCCTGCGCATCTTGACTTCTTTTGAAAGGATGGCAATGACATCATCGTCTGCAAGCTCCTTGTGCCCGCCGTCAATCTCTGCCTGACGGACTGCCCCGCGCGCCATGCGAATGACCGCCAGACGATCCTTGTCATGCTCCTTCATCGCATCCTTCATATCCTTCGTAAGCTGTTCCTTCAATGACATGGTATCTTCCTTTCTAAAAAATTATAAAAAAATGCCTGCGAGATAGCTCGCAGGCACTGGAGCGCAGCCCCATCAACGGAACTTGCGCTTACGAGCT
>CAUVCH010000142.1:0-3560 GCA_963550265.1 uncultured Mitsuokella sp.
GCATATTAAGAAACTCGATCGTGCGCTCTATGTCTATGTTCATCATGCGGAAATCGGAGCGCGGCTTTTGGAAACGATCGGTTTCTTAAAGGAAGCGAAAATCGTTCGGCTTCATCACAGCACGGCGAAAGAAACGGAGGGAAAGGCTCTAAAAATCCTTCGTATGGCAGATGAAAGAAATTAGGAGGTTGGCCAATTTATGGCTGGAAATATGGATTACTTGACCATTGCGCTGCCAAAGGGAAAGCTGTTTTCTCTTTCAGCAGAGCTTCTTGCCAAGATCGGTTACACGGCGGAAGGCCTTTCGGATAAGTCGCGAAAACTGATCATCACAAACGAGGAGAAAAAGCTCCGCTTTATTGTCTCGAAGACAGCGGATGTACCGACGTATGTGGAATACGGTGCCGCAGACATCGGTGTTATTGGAAAAGATGTGCTTTTAGAATCCGGAAAGGATGTCTATGAGCTCCTAGATTTAGGGTTTGGCAAGTGTCATTTGATGATGGCAGTGCCAAAGGCGGATAAACGCGATCGGCTGGTAGACTATGACCATACGCGTGTAGCAACGAAGTTTCCGCATATCGCGGAGCAGTTCTTTAACCGGCATGGCATGCAAATGGAGTATATCGAGCTTCATGGTTCCATTGAACTCGGTCCGATCGTCGGTCTTTCGGAAAGCATCGTCGACATTGTAGAGACGGGAACGACGCTGAAGGAAAATGACTTGGAAGAAATTGAACACGTCATGGATGCATCGGCGCGGCTGATTGCGAATCGTGTCAGTTTCAAGCTAAAATTTGACCGCATTTATCAATTGGTCGTCGAATTGAAGAAAGTTCTCATGGCAGGAAGGAAAGACGCATGAAGATCATACAGGCAAGCAAGGTCGGAGAAAAGACGATCGAACGTCTCTTGACGAAGGCGGCATTTGATGAAGTCGAGCTGAGCCCGAAGGTTCGTGAGGCGAATAAGAAGACGTTTGGCAAGGATCTGACGGCGGCAGAACTCGTCCGCCGGATTGTGGGCGATGTTCGCCATGAAGGTGATGCGGCGGTCCTTCGCTATACAAAGCTGATCGACCGCGTGGATTTTGCACCGAAAGACTTCCTTGTGTCGGAAGCAGAGTATGCGGCGGCGGAGAAAGAAGCCGACCCAGCCGTAGTTGTGTCTCTTCGCAAGGCGGCGGCAAATGTCCGCAAGTATCATGAGGAACAAAAGCCGAACTCTTGGATGACATACCGTGAGAAGGGCTCTATTCTCGGACAGTCGCTGATTCCTCTCGACCGCGTCGGTATCTATGTGCCGGGCGGCACAGCGGCATATCCGTCCTCCGTCATCATGAACGCAGTGCCGGCATCGGTGGCGGGTGTCAGTGAAATCATCATGATGGTTCCGCCGAAGAACGGAAAGATTAATCCGTACGTCCTCATTGCTGCACGTGAAGCAGGCGTGAAGCGCATCTATAAGATTGGCGGTGCACAGGCGATTGCCGCCATGGCATTTGGCACAGAGACAATTCCGCGTGTCGATAAGATCACGGGACCTGGCAATATCTTTGTCACATTGGCGAAAAAGGAAGTTTACGGACACTGCGATATCGACATGCTGGCAGGTCCAAGTGAGATTCTCATCGTGGCAGATGAGACGGCAGATCCCGTCTATACGGCTGTCGATATGCTCAGTCAGGCCGAGCACGACCCGCTCGCGTCAAGTATCGTCATTGTGACGGATGTGGCGCTGGCAGATAAGATCGCTGTGGAAGCGGAAAAGCAGCTGGCAAAGCTTCCGCGTCAGGAAATCGCACGTGCCTCGCTTGACCGCAATGGCTGCATCATTGTCGCTGAAGATATGATGCAGGCCATGCGCTTTGCCAACACGTCCGCACCGGAACACATGGAGCTTCTGACGAAGAATCCCTTCCAGCTTCTTCCCTACGTTCGTCATGCGGGTGCGGTCTTCCTCGGTGCATATTCGCCGGAGCCTTTGGGCGACTATTTTGCAGGGCCGAATCACGTTCTTCCGACGGGCGGTACGGCACGGTATTACTCTGTGCTGAACGTCGAGACCTTTATGAAGCGCACAAGCCTTATTTCCTATACACAAGGCGCACTTAGCGATGTCAGCGAAGATATCATTCGCCTTGCTGAGACAGAGGGGCTTGAGGCACATGCCAATGCCATCCGTCTGCGCAGATAGGAGAGAGAAAATGTATAATTACCGCAACGGCCTTGCCGATATGCCGACCTACGATGTTGTTGAGCGCGACTGGGACATCAAGATCAATGCGAACGAGTGCAACATGTGTATGCCTCCTCTCGTCGAAGAGCGTGTCATGAGCCGTCTTTCGCGCGTCGCGTTCAACCGATATCCGAATACAGAATACGATGATCTTCGTGAACAGATTGCGCGGAACTTTCATCTTCGCTCTGCAAACATTCTGATCGGCAGCGGTTCCAGCGAAATCATCGAAAAGCTCTTTTATGCATTTGGCGGTAGTGAAGAACATAAGATTGTCTATCCAGAACCGTCCTTCTCAATGTATACGATCTATGCAAAAGCTGCGGAAGCCAAGGGTATTGCCGTCCCCCTTGCGAAGGACTATACACTTGATGTTGAGAAGTTCATTCAGACGGTGAACGATGAGAGGGCCTCGCTTGCCGTTGTCTGCAATCCAAACAATCCAACAGGCGGGGCACTGCCTGTCGAGCAGATAGAACATATAGCCAAAAACATAGATTGTCCGTTCCTCGTTGACGAGGCGTATATTGAGTTTTACGGCAGGACAGCAAGCGGGCTTGTCGCAAAATATCCGAATCTCATCATTGCGCGCACGTTTTCTAAAGCATATGGTCTTGCATCTGCACGCGTCGGCTACATGTTGGCGAACGAAGATATCGTAACGATGGTGGACAAAGCGTATATGCCGTATCATATCAATGTGCTCTCACTGGTTACGGCGGATATCTGCTACCAGATGCGTCAGGAGTTTGTTCCACACATTCAGATCATGATTTCTGAGCGCAGGCGCATGGCAGAAGAACTGTCGAAAATCAAGGGGTTCACCGTATATCCTTCCCAAACGAATTTCCTTCTTGTTCGGCACGAAAAAGCGCAGGAACTCAACGATATTTTCGAGTCGAAGAATATTGGCGTTCGCCACTTTGCCAATGTGAAAAGTCTTGAACATACACTTCGCATCTCGATGGGACGCCGTGAGGAAAATGATGTATGGCTTGGCATCTGCAAGGCATTTGCGGAGGGACGGGCATGAGCGATGTACTGACGAAAGCTGAGCGCAAGGCGACGGTTTCCCGAATGACAGCGGAGACGAAAATTGAGCTTTCCGTCAATCTCGATGGTGAGGGAAAGAACAAGATTCATACGGGTATTGGTTTTTTTGACCATATGCTGAATCTCTTTGCATCGCATGGGCTGTTTAATCTGCATGTTATATGTGACGGTGATACGGAAGTCGACGGGCATCACAGCGTCGAAGACATTGGCATCGCGCTCGGGCAGGCATTCAAAGAGGCGATGGGAAATAAGTTCGGCATCATGCG
>CAUVCH010000143.1:0-3555 GCA_963550265.1 uncultured Mitsuokella sp.
GCCATGTTATGCAGAGGAAAAAAGATATCTTTTACGATTAGAAACGCCAAATTATAATATTCTGACCGGGTCAATATCGATTGTCACGTGGGTATCCAGATGCAGATTTTGTTCCCGAAGGAGCGATTGCACCGCTTCGATATGCGCCGTCTTGATCAGTACAACAAAACGGTAGATATCGCGGAGTTTTGCAATGAGGGCGGGCGCTGGACCGATGATTTCTTCACCTTCTTCGCGCCCCTTTGGAAAACGTGTGCGGAAAACCCGGATAAGCTTTTGTGCATTTTCCTTCGCCCGCGCTTCGTCTGTACTTTGATAGAGGAGTTTGATGAGCCTTGAAAACGGTGGGTAGAACAGCTCCTTTCGAAGTTTGATTTCCTTTTGAAAGAACCCTTCATAATCCTGCGCGATTCCCTTTGTCACTGCGTAATGCGCCGGGTTGTATGTCTGAATGATGACTTTTCCTCTTGTACCATAGCGCCCTGCGCGCCCTGCGGTCTGCGTGATGAGCGTGAAGCAGCGCTCCGCCGCGCGAAAGTCGGGCATGCCAAGGCTTGCGTCCGCACTGATGACGCCAACTGCTGTAACGTTTGGGATATCGTGCCCTTTTGCCACCATCTGTGTGCCCAGGAGGATATCGTATGCATGGCGGCGAAATACCTCTAAAATCTCCTGATGTGCAAACTTTGTCGTCGTTGTATCGCGATCCATGCGGATGACACGCGCCTTCGGAACGAGTGTCTTTAACTCCTCTTCAAGTTTTTCCGTGCCGGAACCGAAGTATTTAATGTAGCGGCTGCCGCATTTTGGGCAAACGTTGGGAACGGCAAAATGAAGATCGCAGTGATGGCATAGAAGCATGCCGTTCCGATGGTAGACGAGCGGTAAGCCGCAATCTTTACAACAGATGACTTTACCGCAGGAACGGCACATGACAAAGGTCGAAAAGCCGCGGCGGTTCAACATGATGATCACTTGCCGTCCCTGTGCTATTGTCTTCTCGATAAGCGCCTGAAGTGCACGCGAAAGAATATGGCGATTGCCAAGGCGCAGTTCTTCGCGCATGTCAACACACTGCACAGAAGGAAGCGGCATATTGCCGATGCGTTTCGGCATGGTAAGAAGTGTGAGCTTCCCGGACTTTGTCCTCGCATAGCTTTCCATAGAGGGCGTCGCACTTCCTAAAAGAAGGATTGCCCCATGCATCTTAGCCATCTTTTCCGCTACAATACGCGCATGGTAACGCGGCGATACATCCTGCTTATAGCTTATATCTTGTTCCTCATCGAGGATGATGAGCCCAATGCCATCGGCAGGCGTAAAGAGCGCAGAACGCGCCCCGATGATGATGCCCGCTTCACCACATCGCACGCGCAGCACCGCATCGTTTCGCTCAGCGAGAGATAGATTGCTGTGAAAGACGACGATATCTTCGGAAAAGTACGCCTTAAAGGCTAGAACAACCTGTCCTGTAAGCGCAATTTCAGGCACGAGTACCATGACCTTTCGTCCCGCTTGGCGCACACGCCGTGCCATCTCAATATACACCTGCGTCTTGCCGCTGCCCGTAACGCCCTTTAAGAGAAAGCCCGCATAGCTATGCGCAGCGAGCGACGCTTCCATCGCCGTTATCGCCCGCTTCTGCGCCTCAGTCAAGACGAGCCTCTTTGTGCTGCGTCCGGCAGCTTTGCGGTAACTGTCACGAAGTACGCGCCGCGCTTCCATTTGAAGAATACCAGTGTCTGCCACCTGACGAATCACAGGACGGCTAAAGCCTGCCTCTTTCAGTTCCTTTATCGAAGCTTCTTCGCGCCCTTCCATATAGCAGAGGAGCTTTTTCTGTGAACGCTTTCGCTTAAAATCCGCTTTTGTCGCTTCTGTGATTTCTTTTTTACGCACAACGTAAGTTTCATACTTTGCCGTCTCGCGCTTCGATGCTTCGTATTCCCTACGGACGAGTTTATAACGGATGAGTTTTTCAAGCGCTGCATCCACATCGACCGCAGGCAGAGTCTTTTTCAGTGCATGGCTTTTCAAAGCCCCTTTCCTTACGAGCAGCTGATATACCGCTCGGCAGTCCCGCATGGCAAGGATAGCCGCATTTCCCTCTTTCTCTTTTAACGCCGCGTAATGTACGGCAATCTTCAGCCCACTTTTTCCCGGCATAAAAAGACGCATCATTTCAGCAAAGGAGCAGAGATAGAAGTCCGAAAGCCACTTGGCAAGTTTGAGCATATCCGGTGTGAACCAAGCTTCCTCATCGACAGCTCGCTCGATATCTTTCAACGGGACGTCTGTCTTTTCCACCGTTGCACCGCCTTTTTGCACAGCAACGACAAAGCCTTCAACCTTTCGTCCGCCAAAGGGAACGAGCACACGCCAGCCAACATCCACAAAAGAAAGCCCTGCCGGTATGCGATAGCTATAAGCCTTCGCGATACTCTTGACAGGGATATTGACAAAAACTTCTGCGATTTTCTCCAAAATTCACTCCACATTAAGGCCGATATCGCTGCGCAGCTGTACGGCTTCCGCAATATGCTCTGCCGAAATCTCCTTTGCGCCCGCAAGGTCTGCAATCGTCCGCGAAACCTTGATGATGCGGTCGTAAGAACGCGCGGAAAGATGGAGCTTTAAAAACGCCATCTCAAGCATCCTGCGCGGCTCTTCGCCAAGCGGACAAAGTTTCTGCAGCATCGCATGGTTCATCTGTGCATTGCAGAAGATACCGAAGTGTGCCAACCGTCTGCTCTCGATTTCACGCGCCTTTTCTGTGCGCTGACGGATGACCGCTGACGACTCTGCCTTTTTCTTTGACACAAGCTCCTGATACTCGACGCGCGGAATGCGGACATGAATATCGATGCGGTCGAGAAGTGGACCTGAAATCTTTCGCGTATAGCGGCGAATCTCGTTTGGCGTGCATTCGCAGGAATGTCCGCCTGTCTCATCTCCATAATAGCCGCAGGGACATGGATTCATAGCCGCTACCAAAATGATGCTGGAGGGAAAGGTCAGCGTTGCATTCGCCCGTGATACTGTGATATGCCGATCTTCCAGCGGCTCGCGCAGTACTTCAAGCGTCTTCTTGCTGAATTCCGGCAGCTCATCAAGAAAGAGCACGCCATGATGCGCAAGCGTCACCTCACCGGGACGTGGGATGCTCCCGCCGCCGATCATCGCCACCATCGAGGATGTATGATGCGGACTGCGGAACGGACGCTGTTTCACCAGACCCGTATCCTTACCAAGGAGTCCGGCAATGCTGTAAATCTTCGTTATCTCGATGGCCTCTTCCTTCGTCAGCTCCGGCAGAATCGAACGCATTCGACGCGCCAGCATCGTCTTGCCTGAACCGGGCACACCGACCATCAGGACATTATGCCCACCCGCCGCTGCAATCTCAAGCGCACGCTTCGCCTGATACTGCCCCTGCACATCGGCAAAGTCATCGGAAAAGGCATTGTCTCTTGTGAATTCGATTGGTTTTGGCACGGCGGGTGTGAGCGTTTCCGTCCCCGTTAGATGACGCACAAGCTGCGCCAGATTCTCGAC
>CAUVCH010000144.1:0-3469 GCA_963550265.1 uncultured Mitsuokella sp.
TTGAGGGGGTAGTGTTCACAAGACGTATGGGTTCAAGTCCCATCGACCGCACCATTTCAAACATACAGCTCGGCAATGCCGGGCTTTTTCAGTTCTAAAAGTTGTTTTTCAAGCAGGGCTTGTGTATAATGATGCAAGAAAACAGGGTTTGGCGGGAGGTTTCTTTATGGCGACGATTGGATTTATTGGCGGCGGACAGATGGCAGAGGCAATGATTGCCGCGCTTGTGCGCACGGGATATAATGCAAAAGAGATTTTTGTCTCAGATCATAAGCAAGAGCGAGCCGCAAAACTTCACACGCACTATGGTGTGCAGGCTTCTGTTGGAGCGGAAGCCTTTTTGGGAAATATTGACACACTGATTCTTGCCGTGAAGCCGCAGGCCGCGTTCCTTGCCATGGAAGAAACACATGCGAAACTTTCCACAGGCGCATTGATTCTCTCGATTGTTGCGGGGCTGCCACTTAAGGCACTAGAAGATGTCTATACAGGTCATCCCTGCATTCGCGTCATGCCAAATACGCCGCTTGCGGTCGGCGAGGGGATGAGTGCCTATGCGACAGGCGCACAGGTCGGAAATAAAGAACGTGAGACAGCGGAGAAATTCCTCGGTGCTGCGGGACGTGTGGTCTGCGTGCATGAATCTGCACTGGATGCGGTAACAGGCCTTTCGGGAAGCGGTCCGGCCTATGCATGTCTTATCTTGGACGCTCTCGCAGATGGGGGCGTTGCCGCAGGCTTGAAGCGAAGCGATGCCGTTTTGCTTGCGGCGCAGACGCTGAAGGGTACGGCAGAAATGGTACTTCAAACCGGCAAGCCTCCCAAGGTGCTTGCGGATGCTGTAACGAGTCCCGCGGGGACGACGGCGGCAGGGCTGCGCATTTTGGAAGAGCACGCGGTTCGCAGTGCAATGATCGAAGCCGTTTGTGCTGCCAGTGCACGGTCAAAAGAATTGGGAAAGGCATAGGCAAGATGGATGTAAGAGCTCGTTTGAGGCAAGCGCGCCGCATCGTGGTCAAGGTGGGGTCGAGTACACTGACGCATGAGATGGGAGCCTTGGACCTTCGCCGCATTGACCATTTATTGCGCGAGATTGTCGATCTGATGAATGAGGGAAAGGAAATCGTCTTAGTCTCCTCGGGCGCAATCGCTGCAGGGATGGGGCGGCTGGGATTAAGGGAAAAGCCCCAGGAGATAGCGAAGAAGCAGGCACTCGCCGCTATCGGGCAAGGCATTCTCATGCATATCTACGAGAAGTTCTTTGCCGAGTATGGACGCACGATGGGACAGGTACTCCTGACGAAGGAGAATGCTGCGCAGCACAAACAATATCACAATTCACGTGCAGCACTCCTTGCTATGCTTGAGATGGGCACGGTGCCTGTTGTAAATGAGAACGATGTCGTGTCGGTGGACGAAATTAAGATAGGCGACAATGACAATCTTTCTGCTGTTGTGGCTGCGCTGGTTGATGCGGATGCACTCATCATTCTTACGGATATCGAAGGGCTCTATACGGCAAATCCCGCAGCGCATCCAGAGGCTAAGCTCATAGATATCGTAGAAGAGGTGACGCCGGATGTCATCTCACGCGCGGGTGGTGCAGGTACAAAGTGCGGTACCGGCGGCATGATGACGAAGATCGAAGCGGCGCAGATTGCCATGAGCGCAGGCACGACGATGGTCATTGCTGCGGGCGCCAGAGAGGAAGTTCTTCATACCGTACTTGCGGGAAAGCGCATAGGAACTATTTTTCCCGCGAAGGCACAGCATCTTCACGTTCGGAAAAATTGGCTTGCCTTCGGGCGTCGACTGCGCGGTGATATCCTTGTCGATGCCGGATGTGTGGATGCCTTGAAGCATGGCTCCAGTCTGCTGGCTGCAGGTGTCACTGCCGTTGAAGGTGAATTTCTCGCAGGCGATACGGTGCGCGTGCTGGATGCAGCGGGCTGTGAGATTGCGCGCGGCATCGCTGCTATGGATGCCGATGTTGCCCAGCGCGTCCGTGGGCATCGTACAGAAAACTTTTCAGCGTTTGTTGAGGGAAGTATCCCGGATGAGGTCATCCATCGCGATAACTTGGTCTTAATGGTGTGACAGCGGTTAGGAGGAAGCGTATATGCGCATAGAAGAAGAGATACGAGCGCAGGCAGAAACAGCAAAAC
This sequence comes from uncultured Mitsuokella sp., assembly GCA_963550265.1. Classification (GTDB taxonomy): domain Bacteria; phylum Bacillota; class Negativicutes; order Selenomonadales; family Selenomonadaceae; genus AWVT01. The sequence continues at coordinate 2,166 of CAUVCH010000144.1, forward strand.
ATGCGGCAAAGATTCTTTCCCATCTGGGGACGGCGGAAAAAGATCGAGCGCTGCATAGCATGGCACAGGCGCTTGAAGCGCATCGTGCGGATATCTTGACGGCGAATGCTGCAGATTATGAGAAAGCACAGAAAAGCGGCATGAAACAGGCGATGTTGGATCGGCTGCTGCTTAACGAAGACCGCATTCATCAGATGGCAGATGGTCTTCGGCAGGCCGCTCGCCTGCCGGATCCGACGGCTTCGGGAGATTGGCAGTCTGTGCGGCCGAATGGGCTTGAAATTCGCCGCGTCCGCGTGCCTATCGGCGTCATAGGCATCATCTACGAAGCGCGCCCGAATGTCACTGCGGATGCCGCAGGGCTTTGTCTAAAGGCGGGAAATGCCGTTCTTCTGCGCGGCGGTTCAGAAGCAATTGCGTCCAATAAGGCCATTGCAGATATCCTGCAGGGTGCGGCAGCAGCGGCGGGCATTCCCGCAGGGGCGATTCAGTTCATCGAGACGACGGACCGCGCGGCAGTCGATGTCATGCTTCATCTGACAGGACTCTTAGATGTCGTCATTCCACGCGGCGGCGCAGGGCTGATTCAGCATGTGGTTCAGCACAGCTGCATTCCTGTGATTGAGACGGGGACAGGCGTTTGCCATACCTTTGTCGATGCGAGTGCAGATCTTGATATGGCGCAGGATATTGCAGTAAACGCCAAGGCGAATCGGTGCAGCGTTTGCAATGCGATGGAGACGCTGCTCGTCCATAAAGATATCGCTAAATCCTTTTTGCCGCAGGTGGCAAAAGCGATGGCGGCGGCAGGGGTTGAGCTGCGCGGCTGCGAAAAGTCCCGTGCGATTGTTCCTTCCATGAAAGAAGCAGAGGAGGAAGACTGGTGCACGGAATACGGCGATATGATTCTCTCCGTTTGTGTCGTATCAGATCTCGATGCTGCGATGGAGCACATTGACCGATATGGAACGGGACATTCCGAATGCATTGTCACGTGCGATATAAAAAATGCGCATCGCTTTCAGCGGGAAGTGGACGCAGCGGCGGTCTATGTCAATGCGTCCACGCGCTTTACGGACGGCAGTGAATTCGGCTTTGGCGCAGAGATTGGCATTTCGACGCAGAAGCTTCATGCGCGCGGTCCTATGGGATTGCAGGCGCTTACCAGTACGAAATATCTGATCTACGGCGAAGGACAGATTCGGGATTAATAAAAAACACCTTGCGTTCCTTTATGGGGGAGGCAAGGTGTTTTTCATTTCTGTGTAATTCTTCAAACGTATCATAAAAAATAACATAAATAT
>CAUVCH010000145.1:0-3459 GCA_963550265.1 uncultured Mitsuokella sp.
GAAGTTGTAGAAAAGGAAGCCGATGGCAGCTCCCGCAAGCGCCGCCGTCAGCACAGCAACGAGCGCATACCCCTGCTGCAAAGCGACGAGACAGATGGTAATGGATGCGATGGTGGCGACACCCGCCGCCAGACCGTCGAGTCCGTCGATGAGGTTCACCGTATTCGTCAGCCCCACGATCCAGAAAATCGTCGCAGGTATGGCAAGATACTCAAGATAGAGGTAGTCGCCAAACGGATCCGTGATGAAATCGATACGCACATCGAAAGCGACGAGCACACAGGCGCAGACAATCTGCCCCAAGAGCTTGACCTTCGCCGGTAAATTCTTATAATCATCCATAAGCCCTAAGAGCACGATGAGTGAACCGCCCGCCATAAGCCCCGCAAGCTCTGTTACGACCTCGTCAGAAAGCTCGCCGTAGATCATAAATACGAGCATCGCTGCCATAAAGGCGGCATAGATGCCCACACCTCCGATGCGCGGCACCGGTTTCTTATGCACCTTGCGCGCGTCCGGCGCATCAAGCGCTCCTGTCCTTTCCGCAAAAAAAATGACCGCCGGCGTCACGGCAACCGCAACAACCATAGCGACAAGGAACGCCAGAACATGATTCGGCATGAAAAGCAGCACCCTTTCTACCCATTGTATTATCATGAACCATTCTATCATGAAACACAAAGAAGTCAAGACGGAAGAGCACACCGTTTTCGGGTAACCATAAAGAACTGCCGCACGACTTGTATACAGCAGTTCTTTCACACAAAGCAGTTGGACGCGCGTCCGATATTTTCTTTCAATGTCCGCTTACCGATTGATATGGTGCGATCCAAGATCGTCAATGACCGCTTTCTCCTTCTTGCCCAGCACCCAGCCAAGCAGTTTGATCTCTGCATAGAGCTCCATGCGCTGTTCACGATGATCGCCCTGCGCCTGCATCAGCTCGTTGTACTTCTTGATCTTCACCTCATACTGCGCCTTGACCTCCGCCTGCGAGCGCATCTTCAGAGGACGCGAAGAAGTTTCCGGCGCCCCATGTACACTCATACAATCAGCCCTCTTTCTGCAATGCAGCACGACACCTTCTGCCGCATTTCTCTATACATAATATCATGTATTTTATTCGACAAAGATTGAAAAAATCCTTCCCTAGGTCTTTTCTATTATTTATATCAAAAACAAGGATGTTTCGACTATACCCTTTATACTTTTTTCACTTTTTCCGATAAGCATAATGGAACCATTCCCATAAATATTTATAAAATATAGAAGGAGGAAATGTCTTGGATCTCGAGCTTAAAGACTTGAAAGACGCAGAAGTATTCAATCTCATGAACGACATGGTCTACATCACAGACCTCGAATCCCATGAGATCCTGTTTGCGAACGATGCGGTTCACCGCTTCCTCGGCTCACCGAAAAATCTTCTGGGCATGACCTGCTCCGTTCTGACGCTTGGCGAAGAACGGCATTGCGGCAGATGCCCTGCCGAAACACTCGGCGCCATGCGCGAAACACGATGCTACAATCCTTTGCTCAAGCGCTTCATCTATGCCAAGACGCGCATCATATCCCTCGGCGGCAAACCCGTCCAACTCGTCGTATCCTTCGACGTCAGTAATATTGAGCAGGAAAAACAAGAACTTGCCACCGCTTTGCAGGCGCAGGAAGTCCTCGTCTCCTCAATTCGCCTGCTGCATGAAACGACAGATATCAATCACGCCTACGATCTCATCCTGAAAAACATCGGCGAAGATCTCAGCGCCGACCGCACCTATACTTTCATCCTCAAAAAAGGCCTCTTCTACAATACGCACGAATGGTGCGCCCAAGGCATCGAATCCCGCAAAGAAGCCCGCTGCGTCGTAGCGCCGCAGCTCATTAAGCGCTGGCTCCCAATCTTCAAAGAAAATAAATGCGTAGTCCTTGAAGACATATCGGCTCTGCGCAGCACACATCCCGAAGAATACGACCTCCTTCATGCGCAAAACATCCGCACCTACATCGCCGCGCCCATTCACCATCACGACAAGGTCGCAGGATTCATCGGCGTAGACAATCCGCCGCTCGAAAAAATGAAAAACATCGCTCCCCTTCTCCTTTCGCTCGCCTATTACATCTCGGCGCGGCGCGTCATGCTCGAACACACCGCCATGCTTGAATCCATGAGCTACCAAGATCGAATGACCGGCGCCGGCAACCGCAACGCTTTCATCCGTACCACGGAACAGCTTGAACGCAGCTTTTCCGGTCATTCCATCGGCATCGCCTACTTTGATCTCAACGGCCTAAAGGAAATCAACGACACACACGGTCATAAGTACGGCGACAAAGCCATCATCGCATTCGCCCGCCTGCTGCACGACACATTTCCGCCCGAAGCCATCTTCCGCATCGGCGGCGATGAATTTGTCGTACTTTGCATCGACGAGAGCGAAGCGCACCTCAAAGAAAAGATCTCCCATATCAAGGAAAATCTGCGAAAGCACTCCCCCTTCTCCGTCTCCATCGGCGTCGCATGGGAGAACAAACCCAAAAGCATACGAGCCTTGATCGAACAGGCAGATCAACGCATGTATACGGAAAAGGAAAGCTTCCACAAGTTCGGCAAATAAAAAAGCGCCCCGCATGGGGCGTTTTTTATTTGCTGCTGTCACTCGTCCGCACTTTCCTGTACGCGCACCGCTGCATCGGGCCGCATGTGCGGGAAAAAGAGCACGTCGCGGATCGACGAGCTGTCCGTCAAGAGCATCACGAGGCGATCGACGCCGATGCCAAGACCGCCCGTCGGCGGCAGACCATACTCCATCGCCGTGATGTAGTCGCTGTCCATCGGATGCGCCTCATCGTCGCCGGCTTCGCGCTGCTTCACCTGATCCAGGAAACGCTGCTCCTGGTCAATCGGATCGTTCAGCTCCGTGAAGCCGTTCGCAAGCTCCCGCCCGTAGACATAGAACTCGAAGCGGTCAGTGATGCGCGGATCTGCGGGATTTCGCTTCGCCAAAGGCGATATCTCCGTCGGATGCCCCGTGATAAAGGTCGGCTGAATCAAGCTCTCTTCGACCTTCGCTTCGAAAGCCTCGTTCAAGATACCGCCGATACCGTGCTTCTCCTCGTAGGCGACACCGATCGCGTCCGCCATCGCACGCGCCTCTTCGACCGTCTCTGCGCTCAAGAAGTCTTTGCCCGTCGCTTCCTTCACCGCATCGTTCATGCTGACGCGGCGAATCTTCGATAGATCGATCTCCGTGCCCTCGTAAGTCAGTACAGTCGTTCCCAGCACGTCCTTCGCCGCCTGGCAGCAGATTCCCTCCGTCACATCCATGAGGTCGTTGTAATCGGCATACGCCTGATAAATCTCGATGGAAGTGAACTCCGGATTGTGGCGCACATCAATGCCCTCGTTGCGGAAGATCCGCCCGATCTCATAGACGCGCTCCAAACCGCCGACGATGAGCC
>CAUVCH010000146.1:0-3431 GCA_963550265.1 uncultured Mitsuokella sp.
CCAAGCGCGGCTATGATGTCACAGTCTTTGAAGCACTTCATAAGGCAGGCGGCGTCCTTTCCTACGGTATACCGGAATTCCGTCTTCCAAAGGAAAAGGTCGTCAAGAAAGAAATCGATGCCATCAAAAAGCTCGGCGTCAAGTTTGAACTCGATTCCGTCGTTGGCCGCCTTTACACGGTCGATGAACTGATGGAAGAAGAAGGCTTTTCTGCTGTTTACCTCGGTACGGGTGCAGGTCTTCCGCGCTTCCAGGATATCCCCGGTGAAAATTTGAACGGCGTTTACTCTGCCAATGAATTCCTCACGCGCTGCAATTTGATGAAGGCGTATCGCTTCCCCGAATACGCAACGCCGATTCACGTCGGCAGGAATGTCGCGGTTGTCGGCGGCGGCAATGTCGCGATGGATGCGGCTCGCACGGCACTTCGCCTTGGTGCAGATAAGGTTTCCATCGTCTATCGCCGCAGCGAGGAAGAGCTTCCCGCACGTAAGGAGGAGGTTGAGCACGCAAAAGAAGAGGGAATTCACTTCGAGCTGCTCACCAATCCGGTGGAGGTCATTGGCGATGAGAATGGCTGGGCAAAGGAATTGAAGCTTCAACGCATGGCGCTTGGCGAGCCGGATGCCTCTGGCCGCCGTCGTCCAGAGCCGATTGCGGATTCAGAGTTCACTGAGCCGTACGATACGATTATCATTGCGATCGGTACGGGGCCGAACCCGATCATTGCACATACGACGCCCGGGCTTGATACGACAAAGCGCGGCAATATCGTTGCCGACGAAGAGACCTGTGCGACGAGCAAAAAGGGCGTATTCGCAGGCGGCGATATCGTCACCGGTGCGGCGACAGTCATACTCGCCATGGGAGCCGGCCGGAAGGCAGCCGATGCCATCGATAAGTATTTGAAGAGCGAAACCTAAGAAGGTAAGAGAGAGGCAGGGAGTTATGGATTTTACGGCGATTGATTTTGAGACGGCAACGGGTGCATGGGACTCTGCATGCAGCGTTGCCGTGGTCGCCGTTCAGAGCGACAAACTCGTGCGTTCTTACTATACACGCATTCGTCCGCCGTTCAATAAATATAATCCTTTCAACATCTCCATCCATGGTATTCACGAAGAGGATACAGAAAATGAGCGAGATTTTGCGGGCATTTGGGAATCGCTGGCAAAGGAACTGGAAGGGCGTATCGTCCTAGCACATAATGCACCGTTTGACATGGGTGTCTTGAGGGCGTGTATCCATCGCTACGATTTGAAGTGGCCGAAGTTTTCTTATGCCGACACTGTGAAGATTGCTCGTCGCGTTTGGCCAGAGCTTGAAAATCATAAGCTAAATACCATAGCAGATCATCTGAACGTTCGCTTCAAGCATCACGATGCGCTTGAAGATGCGAAGATGTGTGCCGCCATCCTCATACGTGCAGCTGAAAAACTGGCAGAAGGTAAGCCGGCAGATCTTTTTGCGAAGGCAGAAGAAATATCGACCAAGGCCTTTCTGCGAAAGCTCGGAATTGCGGTTGTTCCCTTTTGAATATAGGGCAGCAGATGGAGGGGATAGTCATGTGGGAAGGGCGGTCGCCGGAAGCGTTTCTTGCTGGTCTCCTCACCGCCCTATCCCTCGGCATACTTGCAGGGCGTGGCTTTGCCATGATGCATGCGATGCTGTTTGCTGCGTTGGGCATTACCTTTGTAGTATCTGTCCTCTCTGTCTATAAGAGCAGCCGATGGGCTTTTGTGCCTGTCGCGCTGCTCTTTTTTGTACTTGGCAGCTTTCGATTTACAGCAGCATATGAACTTGCCGCAAACGATATCTCGCACTATGCCAAGAAAAGCGTTCATGTAGCAGGGCATCTGACGGAAGAGCCGCGTATTACAGAGGATGCCAAAGGGCAGCCGAAGCTGCGTTTCACGCTTGCGGCTGAGTCGGTCAAAGCAGCAGGGAAAGAGGAAAAAGCCACAGGCGGTATCTATCTTTATGCACGTGGCAAGACGGCAGAAGAAATTGCAAGACAGGCGAAGATCGGCGATAAGCTTGAGGGCACGGTAAAGATTCGCTCGCCGCATGCCTATGGTAATCCCGGGCAGATTGATACGCCGATGCTTCTGCGAAGCAGTGGTATTACGGCATCTGGTTCTGTTCAAAAAGGCTCGTTGAAATACGAGGAGGCAAAGGGAAACAGCTTTCTTCGCTTTGCGGCATCCATTCGGCAAAGCTATCGGGAACATATGAAGAAAGTTATGCCAAAAGATGAGGCAGCCACGGTCTTTGCCATGCTTTTCGGTGGCTATGACGGCATTCAGGAAGATGTCATCGATGCCTTTACGACGACGGGCATCGTTCACATCCTTTCTGTCTCCGGTTCCCATGTCAGCTTACTCGCGGCAGCGATTGCCTATCTTGGCGTACTCCTTCGCCTGCCAAAGGCGGTGACGACGGGACTTGTCATCTTCGTCGTCGGTATCTACTGTATTCTCTCTGCCTGCGTGCCGCCTGTCATTCGCGCTGCTGTCATGGGCAGCCTTACCTTTTTGGCAGTCGCTTTGGAGCGGGAAAAAAGTGCGGGGTATCTCCTGCTTTTCACAGGACTGATCATGCTCCTCATCAACCCGCTGCTTCTCTACCATATCAGCTTCCAGTTATCTTTCATGGCGACGGCAGGACTTCTCTACCTCGCGCCATTCTTTCGAAAGAAGTTTCGCAGGAAACTGCCGGATTTTGCCGCAATAAGCTTTGGCGTCACGATTGGTGCTCAGCTTGCGACGCTGCCCATCCTTGCGTGGTACTTCGGTCAGATCAGCCTTTCCTCACTTCTTGCAAACCTTGTCATCGCGCCTGTCATCGACTGTATTATCATCGTCACCTTGCTGGCAGGGATTATCTCCTTCCTTCCGTTTCTAGGCTCTCTCCTCTTTGTCTTCGGAAGTCTTCTTTTCGGCATTGTCCGTGAGATGACATTTCCTCTGGCAAAGATGCCGGGCAGTATGGTTTACCTTCCCGTGCTGCCGCTCTATGCTGCGCTTCCTTACTATGGCGCACTCATCTATATGATTCAGCCAAAAAAGCGCCGTAGTCGCATCATTCATACTTTTTATCCGCATCGCTGGAAAATCGGCGCTGTCTTTCTCGCTGTCCTCGTTTTCTTCACGGCGCGATACTTCACACAGCCAAGGGAGTTAGCTGTCTACTTCATCTCTGTGGGACAGGGCGACGCTGCCCTCGTCGTGACGCCGAAAGGACATGCCTTCCTTTTCGATACCGGCGGTACGCGGGACGGTGCCTTCGATGTCGGCAAGCAGATCGATATTCCCTTTCTCCTTCACTGCGGCGTTCGTCATATTGATGCCATCTTCCTTAGTCATGCACACGAAGACCATGCCGCAGGTGCAGGCAGCATTCTGCATCGTTTGAGCGTCGACCATGTCTAC
>CAUVCH010000147.1:0-3406 GCA_963550265.1 uncultured Mitsuokella sp.
TGCACGCGTTCTCTGGGCAAAAATCGTCAAGTCGTTTGGTGCGGAGAACCCGAAATCCATGGCACTCCGTACGCACAGTCAGACATCGGGCTGGTCGCTTACGGCGCAGGATCCGTTCAACAATATCTCGCGCACCTGCATGGAGGCGATGGGGGCGGCACTCGGGCATACGCAGAGTCTGCACACAAATGCACTCGACGAAGCCATCGCCCTGCCGACGGACTTTTCTGCGCGCATCGCACGCAACACGCAGCTTTACATTCAGGACGAGACGCGCGTATGCAAGATCATCGACCCATGGGGCGGTTCATATTATGTCGAGGCACTGACGAATGAAATCATCCGCCGGGCATGGGCGCATATCCAAGAGGTCGAGGCACTTGGCGGCATGGCAAAGGCCATCCCAACGGGGCTGCCGAAGATGCGCATCGAGGAAGCGGCGGCGCGCCGTCAGGCGCAGATTGATTCGGGCAACGAGACCATCGTCGGGCTGAACAAGTTCCGCCTGGATAAGGAAGATCCGCTCGAAATCCTCGCCATTGATAATACCGCTGTCCGCAACGCGCAAATCGAGCGTCTGGAAAAACTTCGCCGTGAGCGCAACGAAGACGACGTCCGCCGTGCACTCGAAGCTATCACCAAGGCTGCCGACAGCCGCGATAACGGAAATCTTCTCGAATGTGCTGTGGAAGCTGCTCGCGTCCGCTGCTCACTGGGGGAAATTTCCGATGCTGTCGAAAAGGTTTCGGGACGTTACGAGGCGGTTATTCATACGATTTCCGGAGTCTACTCTTCTGAGTTCACCGATAAGACAGAGCTTGACAAGGCACGCCGTATGGCAGACGAATTTGAAGAGCTGACCGGCCGCCGCCCACGTATCTTTGTTGCCAAAATGGGGCAGGACGGACATGACCGCGGGCAGAAGGTCATTGCTTCTTCGTTTGCGGATATGGGCTGGGACGTCGATGTCGGGCCGCTTTTCCAAACGCCGGAAGAAACGGCACAGGATGCCGTCGATAACGACGTCCACATGGTCGGCTTCAGCTCCCTGGCTGCGGGACATAACACTCTCCTCCCGGAACTGGTTGATGCGCTTAAGAAGCTCGGCCGTGAGGACATCATGGTCTGTATCGGCGGTGTCATTCCTGTGCAGGATTATGACTTCCTCTATGAGCACGGCGCTGTTGCTATCTTTGCACCGGGCACGAACATCCCAGAAGCAGGTATTAAACTTCTCAAGCTTCTCACCTCTCGTGCGAGAGAAGAGCTGAACGAAGCGTAATGCTTGTAAAAGCCGCGCCCTTCTTTTTAAGAAAGGTGCGGCGCTATATATCGTATCTTAAGAAATCTCCTATAGAAAGGAGGAAGAATATTGACTGAGAAACGATATACTGTTTCCAAACCCACTTGGGTGCTCAAAAAGGATGATCCGAAATTTGCCTGCGGCGTGATGAGCGGCATCGACGGTATCAAGGATACGACTGTCGGCAACATCAATCCGCATATAAAAGACGGAACGATGAAGATAAAAAGCCGCAGGATGCTCACAGAAGATGATTATGTCCGCGGCGTAACGGAAGGCAATCGCAGTATTTTGTCGCGTGCCATCACACTGATTGAGAGCAACAGCCCACGCCATTTTAAACTTGCTCAGCGCGTATTGCAGCGCTTGCTTCCCCAGACGGGAAAGGCACTTCGCATCGGCATCACGGGCGTTCCCGGCGCAGGCAAGAGCACGATGATCGAGGCACTGGGCAACATGCTCTGTGACGAGGGACATCGGGTTGCCATTTTGACCGTTGATCCGACGAGCTCTGTCACGCGAGGTTCCATCCTAGGTGACAAGACGCGCATGGGCACGCTTTCCCGGCGGCAGGAAGCTTATATCCGCCCTTCCCCTGCGGGGGGAACGCTCGGCGGCGTTGCACGCAAGAGCCGTGAGACCATGCTCATGTGTGAAGCGGCGGGCTATGACATCATCCTTATCGAGACCGTTGGTGTCGGGCAGAGCGAGACGACCGTGCGCTCCATGGTGGATTTCTTCATGCTCGTCGTGCTGACGGGTGCAGGTGACGAGCTTCAGGGCATCAAAAAGGGCATTATGGAGCTTGCCGATGCCATTGTCGTCAATAAGGCCGATGGAGACAACCTCATGCGCGCCAAGGTCGCGCGCGGGCAGTTTGAGCGCATGATTGAATTCATCCGCCCGGCAACGCCAGGATGGCCGACGCATGCCTACATGGTTTCCTCTGTCAAGAAAACGGGACTGGACGAACTGTGGAAGGTCATCTGTGCTTTTCAGAAAATGACGCAGGACAGCGGTGTTTGGACAAAGCGGCGCGAGTCCCAGCTCCTCGATTGGATGCACGCCATGATCGACGAGCATTTGCACAATCTTTTTTTTGAAGATCCCGTCATTCGCGGGCGTATGCCTGGGGTAAAGCATGCGATCTTAAGCGGCGTCATCTCCCCCACGCAGGCCGTCGGCGAGCTTGTCGGCATCTTCGATGTGCAGCGTGCTGCTGCAAGGCAGGAGAGTATTTTTACCAAGTAAAAAGGTGGCTCGCCCTTTGCCATGCCCCCGTGCAAAGGTGTGAGCTGCTTTTTATATATAAGGGTTAGGGAAGGAGCAGAGCATGTATACACGAAAAATCTATCTAACGGGCGGTGACCCGCGTGAACTTGACGAGGTCTTTCGCCATGTCCCGGGCGTTGTGGAAACTGCTGTCGGTGAAATCGAGACCGATGACAACGTATGGCAGTCTTTACGCGCTGCTGTCGAAGTCGTCTATAATCCCAAAAAAGTGGATATCTCCATGCTGCTGGATATTCTCTTTACCGTCGTTGACCCGCGCCTTTCCGACGGGCAGGGAGCCATGCGCGGTGAAAAATACCGCGCGGGCGCATGGTATGAGAGCAGCGAGGATGTGCCGCATATCGAACTGTATCGAAACTTCCTGAAAAACCGCGGCAAGCCTCCAGCTGCAACGGCCGCAGGACTTACCATCAACGATACCGAGACCGATGCGAAGAAGAAATATCCCTGCCATGCTAAGTTCGGCCGGGCAGAAAAGTTTGTCCGGGGAGCGGCAGAGCAGCAAGGGTACTATCAGAGCCATGACAAAGGTGAGGCATTCATCGATTTTGAAAAACTTGCCGCCTGCCTGACGTTTTAGAACAGTTTTTTAGCATAAAGATAAGTTTCATAAGAGACAAGAAGACAGATTAAAAAAGGAAAATAGGAGAGGATTCTTTTATGAAGAGAACGATAGGACTGGCTGTACTGACGGCGGCTTTTTCATGCAGCGCAGCGACAGGATTTGCTGCTGCCAGTCCGTTCAGCGATGTTCCTGCCGACCACTGGGCATATGACGCAGTTGCAGAGCTGGCCGACGAGGGCGTGATT
>CAUVCH010000148.1:0-3392 GCA_963550265.1 uncultured Mitsuokella sp.
TGAGGCTCTGTCCTGCCTGCATCATGCCGTTTACAACATCGCCATCGACTGCTGCCAGTTTGTTCGTGCCCGTCGCGCGCTTAATAAGCTCTTCTTTTGTTGCTTTTCCCGCAAACTCATCCGCAACAAATTCTTCAGAGAATTTGTTGCGGATGCCACGAACGGCGCCGCCAATGGTAAGCCCCGTGACAATCGAATCTGTATCGACAGCTTCGATCAGCTTCTTCTTCATATTTTCATGAACTGGGCACTCCTCCGCAACGAGAAAGCGCGTGCCGATCTGTACACCAGCAGCCCCCATGATGAGAGCCGCGGCAAGACCGCGGCCATCAGCAAATCCGCCTGCCATGATGACGGGAAGACCAACCTCGGGAATGACTTGGGTCATAAGCGGCATCGTTGCAATGGAGCCGATATGACCGCCCGCTTCCTGCCCCTCGACAACGATGGCATCCGCTCCCTTTTCCTCGACGCGTTTCGCCAGCTTGACATTTGGAACAACGGGAATGACCTTGACGCCCGCGGCATGAAGTTTTTCAAAATACGGAACGGGATTTCCTGCACCTAGCGTGACAAAGGCTGGTTTTTCCTCACAGATAACATCGACGATCTCATCCTTATTGGGTGCCATTAACATGACGTTAACGCCGAAAGGCTTATCCGTAAGCGTACGGCAGCGGCGAATCTCATCGCGTGTATATTCTGTCGTACGGCCACCGAGTGAGACGATACCGGCGCCCCCTGCGTTTGAAACAGCCGAAGCAAGTGTAGCATCCGAAATCCATGCCATAGCCCCTTGGATAATCGGATACTTGATACCTAAAAGTTCTGTAAGACGTGTTGCCATAATAATTCTCCTTTCGAGGTAAAAACCTTTAAATTTCTCCCGCTTCTATAATTGGGAGACAATGGTAAACGTATCAGTCGTAGCGCGTAACGTTGAATTTTGGCTCGGGCGCTTTGACGGGAACTGTTTCTTCCTCTGTCTCCTCTGCACTTTCATTCTCTTTGGGATTCTTAGCAGCCGGCTCTGTTTCACCGACAAGAAGCGGCGACATAGGCGATGAATCCTTATCATCATCGTCATCATTCTCTTTATCAAAAGTGACATTGCCGGTTGTAAGAAGCTCATCCAGTTGTTTCGCCGTAAGGGTCTCATGCGCGATGAGACCTTGTGCGATCAATTCAAGTTTGTCACGATTCTCTGTGATAATCGTGCGGCTGGCTTCATAGGCTTCCTCCATTAAGCGGCGAACCTCTTTATCGATCTCGTTCGCCACTTCTTCCGAATATGTACGCTCGTGGCTGAAGTCACGACCAAGAAAGACCTGATGCTCGCTGCTTTCGCCATAAGCGACGGGACCTAGTGCATCACTCATGCCATACTGCATGATCATGCTGCGTGCAATGCGTGACGCCTGTTGAATATCCTGACTTGCCCCTGTCGAAATCTCCTTTAGGACAATTTCTTCTGCCACGCGTCCGCCCATCGCAACTTTCAAGCGGTCGAGAAGCTCCGAGCGCGTAGCATAGTTGCGATCTTCCTTGGGAAGCATCAGCGTATATCCGCCGGCACGTCCGCGCGGAATGATGGTGACCTTATGAACGGGGTCTGCGTGCTTCAGCATCATGCTGACGAGCGTATGACCGCCCTCATGATATGCTGTCAGTCGTTTTTCTTCGTCACTCATGACGTGACTTTTTCGTTCCGGTCCCGCCATGACGCGTTCGATAGACTCTTCCAGCTCCGCCATGAAAATCTGTTTTTTATTGCGGCGGGCGGAAAGCAACGCCGCCTCATTGACAAGGTTTGAAAGATCTGCTCCAGTAAATCCCGGTGTGCGCCGTGCGAGAATGTCAAGATCAACATCATCCGCCACAGGCTTTCCCTTCGTATGCACTTTCAAAATGGCAAGGCGCCCACGGACATCAGGTTTGTCTACGATGATCCGGCGGTCGAAGCGTCCGGGGCGAAGCAGCGCAGGGTCAAGAATATCCGGGCGGTTCGTCGCAGCAATAATGATGATGCCTTCATTTGCCGCAAAGCCATCCATCTCGACAAGCAGCTGGTTCAAGGTTTGTTCGCGTTCATCATGACCGCCGCCCACGCCTGCACCGCGCTGGCGTCCAACGGCATCGATTTCATCAATAAAGACGATACAAGGCGCATTCTTCTTCGCCTGTTCAAAAAGGTCACGGACACGCGATGCGCCGACACCGACAAACATCTCGACAAAGTCCGAACCAGAGATAGAGAAAAACGGAACCCCTGCCTCGCCCGCAACTGCGCGCGCAAGCAGCGTCTTACCCGTGCCCGGCGGGCCAAAGAGCAAAACGCCCTTCGGGATTCTTGCTCCGAGTTCATTGAATTTTTTTGGTTTTTTCAAGAACTCGACGACTTCTTCAAGCTCCTGCTTCGCTTCATCCGCCCCGGCAACATCCTTAAAATTGACTTTGATCTTATCCGCTCCGCTCATGCGTGCACGACTTTTCCCAAGTGTCATAACCTTGCCACCACCACCCATCTGCGTGCGCTGCATGAAGAAAAACCAAAGGGCAAGCAAGATAACGAAGGGAAAAATCGAAGAAAGCAGCTGCGACCACCAAGACGGCTCCGGTGGGTTCGCAGCGTCAATCTCGATGTCCTTTGCCTTCAGTCTATCGTAAAGACCTGCATCCGCATACGGCTCATCCGGCGTTATCGTGACGAATTCCGTACCGTCTTTGAGCACGCCGCGAATCGTATTTTTTACAAAGGTGACGCGCGACACATCGCCCGCATCCACTTGTGTCAAAAAATTTGTATAACTGACTTCATGTTTTTGCGTACTTCTGGTAGAAAAATAATCACTGATAGAAATCGCCACGAGGATGATGAGGAGATAGACGCCCACATTTCGTAAAAAGCGATTTAATCCGTTCAATCGTTCAGCCTCCTTTAACTATTTTTAGCACAGCTCAAACAAACATTCTGCTTTTCCCATACCTGCTGTCATGCGCTCGTTTTTTATACATCGATATCACGCATAGACGGCGGGTTTCAAAATCCCAATGTATGGTAAATTTCGATACGTCCCTGCATAATCAAGGCCATAGCCCACGAGGAACTCATCGGGAACTTCTGCCCCCAGATAGTCGATATGCACATCAGCTGTACGGCGAGAGGGCTTTGAAAGAAGGGCACACAGTTTGATGCTCTTCGGCCTGCGCTCGCGAAGGATGCGCATGAGATACTGCATGGTCGTTCCGGAATCAATAATATCCTCAATGAGGATGAGATGCTTTCCCTCGACATCATAGTCAAGATCCTTTCGGAGCTTGACAGAGCCCGACGTACTCGTTTGATTGCCGTAGCTAGAAGCGATCATAAAGTCAAATTGAACGGGAAGCGA
>CAUVCH010000149.1:0-3366 GCA_963550265.1 uncultured Mitsuokella sp.
CAAAATGTCAAAGTTTTTATTTTTGGAAAAGAATAGAGCAAGCGCCTTCCTGACACTTGCTCTATTCTTTATTTATCAGCGACGAGAAGTTTGTCCACCGCTTCATCCATAAAGCTCTTTTCGATCGTCTCAATCTGACCGCGGTCACATTCTGCCGCGAGGTCAGGAACGATGGGAATCTTCGCTAGTACCTGGAGCTTCTTATCGCGTGCAATTTCATCGATGTGACTCTTGCCATAGATTTCATGACGATTGCCGCAATCCGGGCACTCGAAGTAGCTCATGTTTTCGACGAGTCCGAGGATAGGGATTTGCATGAGGTTTGCCATTTTGATTGCCTTTTCGACAATCATCGAGACGAGATCCTGCGGGCTTGTGACGACAACGATGCCGTCGAGCGGAATGGACTGAAGAACCGTCAGCGGGACGTCGCCCGTTCCCGGCGGCATGTCGACAAAGAGATAATCGACATCCTGCCAGACAAAGTCCGTATAGAACTGCTGAACAATACCGCTGATAATGGGACCGCGCCAAACGACAGGATCTGTCTGCTGTGCAAGCAGAAGATTCATGCTGACGATGCCAATGCCGCTATTGGACTTGATCGGGTAGACGCCTTTTTCATTTCCCTGCACCTCGCCCGAAACGCCGAACATCTTCGGTATGGACGGTCCCGTAATATCGGCGTCAAGGATGCCGACATGCTTTCCCTTACGATTCATCGCGACGGATAAAAGCCCCGTAACGAGGGATTTTCCGACGCCGCCCTTGCCGCTGACAACAGCAATGGTATGCTTGATAGAACTGAGTGCATGCGGTTTGATGCGAAGGTCTTGTTTCCTTGTATCCTGCCCACAAGTAGTACCGCAGGCGCTGCAATCGTGAGTACAAGCTTCTGCCATGATTTTCCTCCAAAAGTTTCCTAAGATATATAATTTACCCTTTCTGCGTGCTTATGACGACAGAATTTCGTTTCCTGTTTCTGTGATGAGGATGGTATTTTCCCACTGTGCAGAAAGCTTTTTATCCTTTGTGCGGACAGTCCAGCCGTCTTTCTTATCTGTCGTGACGCGGTGCGTCCCCTCGTTAATCATCGGCTCAACGGTGATGATCATGCCGGGAACAAGCAGCATGCCGGTACCAGGGGTGCCCGTGTGCGGAATAAAGGGTTCGGAATGAAATTCCTTGCCGACGCCGTGACCGCCGAGGTCGGTGACGACAGAATATCCGTTGTCGTGCGCATGCTTGCCGCAAGCCGCGCCGATGTCGCCGAGAAAGTGCCATGGCTTTGCCGCTTCGATGCCGAGCTTCATGCACTCGCGCGTAACGCGAACAAGGCGTTCGGCATTTTCCGCCGCATGACCGCCGACGATGTACATGCGCGATGCATCCGCATAATAGCCCTTGTATTTCGTCGTGATATCGACGTTCACAATATCCCCTTCTTTAAGGATCGTATCCTTGGAAGGAATACCGTGGCAGACAACGTCATTGACAGAGATACAAGTATAGCGAGGATAGCCTTCAAATCCTAGGTCGGCAGAAATCGCCCCTTTGGATTCGAGGAACTTTGCTACTGCATTATCGAGCGTCAGCGTATCTACGCCAGGCTGAACCATCTCATCCATGAGGTCAAGCGCTCCGTCGTTGACAACGCCTGCTGCACGCACGGCTTCAATATCCTTTGGATTGTTGATGAGTTTCTTCATCGGTCGAATCTGCCCCTTTGTGAAGTCGAACTTCATCTCCCGCAAATGCTCATCGTAGTCTTGATGACATTTCTTGTACTTCCTGCCGCTGCCACACCAGCATAAATCATTGCGGTTCATGTATCGAATTAACTCCTTTAACAAAATCGCTCCTATCCGCAGCTTTCGTCCTCTCCATAGAAAACTGTGTTCAAAGCAGCATCTTGACAATGTCACGGCGGCTTACAATACCCACGAGAATCCCATCTTCATCCGTTACCACGACGCGCTTGATATGATTGTCTGAAAGAAGCTTTGCTGCCTTCGCCACATCATCCTTTGCCTTGCAGGTAATGACCTCTTTTGTCATGATCTGGTCGGCACGCGCTGCCCAAAGCTTGCGGAATGCCTTGCGATACTCGACACGCCCACGGTAATAGATAACCGCACCGAGGATGCACAAACCATCGGGTAGCTCCGGCGGCATCTCGCGCTGCACGAGATCTCCTTCGCTGACGATACCGATGACACGATTCTTCTCATTCACCACGGGAACGCCGGAAATATTCCGCTCGACAATGATTTTTGCAATCTCCTTGATGGGCGTCGCTGGTGCTATCGTCACAACGTCCTTCGTCATAAGGTCTTCCACAAGCATGATACACACTCCATTTCCGATTTCTCACTTCATGCATTCGAGCCCATCGGCAATCTTCCGATAAAATCAAAGCCGCTCAGATTCTCTTAGTTTTCTCTCATTACGTCAAGCAATCTTATTGCGCATCACTATTTTTGACCTGTGCAGCAAGATACTGCGCGGCTTGGCGAAGGCGCTTCATCGTATCGGCACGATCCCGCCAATGATTGCTCATGACCACCAAAATGACCCCATCGTCTCCGCGGCGCAAAATGCCGCCGTCATGATATGCACCCGTGATCTCACCTGTCTTGTGCGCAATCTTCCAATCGGGAAGCGCGGTAGGGAAACATTCCTTATCCGTCTGCCCAAGAAGGATATCTTCCATAAAGGCATCTTCCTCGGGACCTACGCACTGACGATGGTAGATGCGATAGAGCAGCGTTCCAACATCTTTGACGGAAGTTAGGTTCGCCTTGCCGCCGTTTCCGATCATCATCTTGTGCTGAAGGATGGTTTCGGTATATCCGTTCTGCTGCAGATACGCATTGATCTGATCGGCACCGAAATGATCCATTAGGATATTTGTCGCCGTGTTGTCGCTCTCTGTAATCATGATTTTCAAGAGCTCCTCCAACGTGCGTGTCTTTCCTGCCTGATAGGCGGTTAAGACACCCGCGCCGCCGACGATGTTCGGCTTTGTAATCTTTAGCTGTGTCGCCAGACTCTCTTTACCGTCATGCACATCCTGCATGGCTTTTGCCAGAATGAAAACCTTGATGAGACTCGCCGACTGGTCCGGATGGTCGTTAAAAATATATGGTGTCTGCACTTCATTCGGACGCAGGAAATAAACGGAATACCGTTCGGCATGTTGTCCGAAAATCTGACGAATATGCCCGTCGATCTCCGCCTCATCGCCCAGCTGCTCGGGAAGAGGAGGTTCCGACTGCGCCTGAACGACAGCATGTTTATCCGGCGCTTCCTTGCAAAATGTATATGCGAGAAAACCGCCTCCCTCCACTAAGCCGAGTACAACCA
>CAUVCH010000150.1:0-3314 GCA_963550265.1 uncultured Mitsuokella sp.
CGAAAAAGATGCAGAGCTTTCTGCTCGGCGTGCGATAAACGCTGCAAAAACAAAGAAACCTAGAGAGAGCGGAAAAGAGAATCCGAAAACACTGGAGGAGATTGTCTTTAACAAGACGCTGCGCGGCGGTCAGGAAATAAAGACCGATGGCTCCGTTCTTGTCGTCGGTAACGTCAACCCTGGCGCACAGATCATCGCCGGCGGCAGCATCCATGTGCGCGGTACCTGCCGCGGCTTTGTGCATGCGGGAGCGGCAGGAGATCCGACCGCCAGCATCGTCGCCGAACGCCTCGTGCCGACGCAGATCCGCATTGCAGATCACATCGCCCGCTCACCGGACACGATAAGCGATACAGGGCAGACAGAGCGCGCCTACATCAAAGATGGACATATCGTCATCGAGCCGATGTCTCATTGATACGCTGAACGTTTCATGCGATATGCTCTCGGTCTCAACCATCGTTTGAGAATAATATCACAAATCGTACGCTGCAGGTACTTTATAGGAAAGGCAGAATCATACTTATGAGCAGAATCATTGTTATTACGTCCGGCAAGGGCGGCGTCGGAAAGACGACGACGACGGCAAATCTCGGTGTCGGTCTGGCGATGCATGGAAAAAAGGTCGCTCTCATCGATACGGATACGGGGCTTCGAAACCTCGATCTCCTCCTTGGACTGGAGAACCGCATTCTCTACGATCTCGTCGACGTTACAGAAGGACGCACCACCTATAAGAAGGCACTCGTCCGTCATAAGCAGTACGATTCACTCTATCTTCTGCCAACCTCGCAGATCAAGGATAAATCGGCAGTCGATCCCGAAAAAATGAAGAAACTTTGCGAAGAGCTTCGAAAGGAATTCGACTATATCCTCATCGATTGCCCCGCGGGCATCGAACAGGGCTTTAAGACGGCTATCGCAGCAGCAGACGAGGCCTTTGTCGTCACTATGCCGGAAATAGCCGCCGTCCGCGATGCTGATAAGATCATCGGCGAGCTCAGCCGTGCAGAGAAAAAAGTCCTCAAACTTATCGTCAACCGCATTCGTCCGAAGATGGTTGCGAATAAGGATATGCTTGAAATGGACGACATCAACGAGATCCTAGCGATTGACTGTATCGGGCAGATTCCAGATGACACGATGGTCATCACAGGCGCAAATAACGGTATACCCTGCATCACGATGGATAAATCGAGCGCAGGTCATGCCTATCAAAATATTGTCGAGCGCATGTTGGGCAAAGACGTCCCTTTCATGAACTTTGATGAAAAAGACCAGGGATTCTTCGAAAAACTCCGTGAAAAGGTCTTCGGAAAGTGAGGCATTTCACGTTATGGAATCAGTGATGAGCTTTTTTAGAAAAACCACGCCTTCTGGAAAGATAGCACGGGATCGTCTCAAGGTAGTTCTCATTCATGACCGGGCGAACGTATCGCCTCAGCTTATGGAGAACCTGAAGAACGATATCATTCGTGTCATTTCCAACTACATGGAGATCGACCAGCAGGATATGGACATTGCACTTGAGCAGGATGCGGACTCTGTAGCACTTATTGCAAACATTCCCGTCAATAGGGTCAAGCATGGAAAGTGAGCGGGCATACCTTGATAGATGCGTGCCTGCCATAGGGAATGGGTAACAATGCGGATGTGAAATGATATAGGATGATTAAAAAATTTTTTCGGCGAACAGATTTTATCTTACTGGCTGCGACCGCTGGCATCGTCATCATGAGTCTTGTCATCATCAGCAGTGCAACGCACATCAACGTTCCAACAGAGGAGCGCTATTGGTTTGTGCAGCGGCAGGGTATCTTTGCTATCGTAAACCTTGCTCTCGCAGCATTTTTAATGAACTTCGACTATAAGATGCTCGAACGATGCGGCAATAAACTTTACATCTTTAACCTCGTCTTATTGGTTGCTGTCATGCTTTTAGGGCAGAGCGCACTCGGTGCACAGCGATGGATCATGATAGGCCCCATCAGCATACAGCCTTCCGAGTTTTCAAAGCTCTTCATGATCATCTCACTTGCTACCATCTTGACAAAGCGCGTGGGAAAGATCAACTCCCTTTCGGACTTCATGCCGATTGCTGCCTATGTTGGGCTTCCGTTCATCCTCGTTCTGAAGCAGCCAGACCTTGGTACATCGCTCGTCTTCATGGCGATCTTCCTCGGCATGATCTTTGCGGCGGGCATCAATATGAAGATACTCGCAAGATTCTCTGTACTCGGTGCTGCCATGCTGCCGGTGCTCTGGCATTTTCTGAAAGACTATCAGAAGATGCGCATCACGGTCTTCCTAGATCCAAATGTCGATCCTCTAGGCTCCGGCTATCACATCATTCAGTCAAAGATTGCCATCGGTTCGGGCATGCTTCTCGGCAAGGGGCTTTTCAATGGCACGCAAAGTCAGTTGAATTTTCTCCCAGAGAATCATACGGATTTTATCTTCGCCGTCGTCGGTGAGGAATTGGGCTTCATTGGCTGTACATTCCTGCTTCTCCTATACCTTATCGTCCTCTGGCGCGGCATCGCCATTGCTCAAAACGCTTCGGACGCTTTTGGCAGGCTTCTTGCCACAGGCATCACGAGCATGATTGGCTTCCACGTCCTCGTCAACGTAGGTATGACGATGGGCATCATGCCTGTGACGGGCATTCCGCTCCCGATGATGAGCTATGGCGTCAGTTCACTCACAACAACCCTCATGGCCGTTGCGATACTGATGAACATACAGCTTAGAAAGACACATTTGCAGTTCACATAAGAGAAGAATAGAAGGCAATCGGCTGGGAATGAACTCCATTCGTTTCGCCGATTGCCTTTTCAGGTGAAAGTATATAGAAAAAGTAGGAGAGAACACCGAATGGTACACCTCGAACATGAAGTCCTCCAAAAGGTTCTAAAGCCCGCACGATATACGGGCGGCGAATGGAATGCCGTAAAGAAAAAGCACAGCGAGGTCCTTGCAGCGTGGGCACTCGCTCTGCCGGACGTCTACGAAGTTGGCATGAGCAACCTTGGGCTCGCCATCCTTTATGAGATCTTGAACCGGCGGACAGATACGGCAGCAGAGCGCGTCTATGCTCCTTGGACAGACATGGAAGAGGAAATGCGCAGCCGCAAAATTCCGCTCTTTTCCCTCGAGACGCGAACCGAGATCGCATCGTTTGATTTCTTTGGCTTCTCGCTGCAATACGAGATGATCTACTCGAACGTCCTCAATATGCTCGACCTCGCAGGCATTCCTCTTTGGGCAAGGGAGCGCGGCGAGGATATGCCGTTTGTCGTCGGCGGCGGTCCCTG
>CAUVCH010000151.1:0-3313 GCA_963550265.1 uncultured Mitsuokella sp.
TGGTCGGGATGACAGGATTCGAACCTGCGGCCTCCTCGTCCCGAACGAGGCGCGCTACCAAACTGTGCCACATCCCGTAATTGTAGAGTTATTATATAGATATAAGTTTGCTTTGTCAAGGATAAAATCAAACAGTGCCAAATGATAATGTCAATTTATGGCAAATGTTCAAGCATCGATCATAATGAAAAGAAGTTAGGAGTATAGACGTGTCTTTTTCAAAAAATATGATGAAAGCAAAAGAAGAAGTTTTGGAGGCAGTACAGCCGTATTTTCGTCCAGTGGAGGTGATCGCAGAGAAAAATACGCTAAAGGTCTTGGAGACAATGCGTGCGTGCAAGGTCTCCGATGCACATTTCGCACTTTCAAGCGGTTATGCTTATGATGATATTGGCCGTACGAAAATCGAGGAGGTTGTTGCCAAGGTTTTCGGTGCGGAACGTGCACTTTGCCGCATGCAGTTTGTTTCTGGTACACATGCGCTGGCAACGGTGCTTTTCGGCATCCTCCGTCCGGGCGACCGTCTCGTGTCTCTTACGGGAAAGCCTTACGATACGATGCAGACAGTCATCGGATATGACAATCCTTCGGCAGGTTCTCTAAAGGAATTCGATGTCCTATATGATGAACTTTCTATGAAGGACGGAAAGGTTGACCTTTCGGGAATTGCAGGGGTTTTGAAAGATAAGACAAAGATGGTTCTCATACAGCGCTCACGCGGCTACAGTATGCGCCAGCCGCTGACCATCGGTGAGATTGAGGAGATCACGGCACTCGTCCATCGTATCAGCCCAGAAACGATTTGTTTTGTCGATAACTGCTATGGTGAATTTGTCGATACACGGGAGCCAACAGAGGTCGGTGCTGATATTATGGCGGGCTCCCTTATCAAGAACCCCGGCGGCGGTGTGGCACCGACGGGCGGTTATATCGCTGGGTGCAGCGACCTTGTTGAGCTGGCATCCTATCGGCTCACCGCACCTGGCATGGGGGATGAGTTAGGCGCAAGTCTCGTCAGCAATAAGTTTCTCTTTCAGGGTTTCTTCCTTGCGCCACACGTCGTTTCCCAGGCAATCAAGGGTGCCATCTTTGCGGCGGGGCTATTTGAAAAGCTCGGCTATAAGACTTTGCCGCTGCCGCAGGATCCGCGCGGTGACATTATCCAAGCTATCGAGCTTGGTACAGCAGAAAAACTCATCGCTTTCTGCCGCGGTATACAGAAATATTCGCCGGTGGATTCTTTCGCAGCACCTGAGCCTTGGGATATGCCGGGCTATAAAGATCAGATCATCATGGCGGCGGGGACTTTCGTGCAGGGAGCATCGATTGAGCTGAGTGCCGATGGTCCCCTGCGTGCACCGTATAATGTCTACCTACAAGGTGGATTGACATTTGAGCATGCTGTCCTCGGCATTCTTGGCGCAGCGGATGCAGTCAGTGCCCTTTGACGTTTGTAAACTTTATGGAAAAATTTCCTGCGATTCTCCAATGTGCATTGCAAGATAATTATGAAGGTAAGTGGCATTCCTCCGACGATTTTGATAAAAATGAATCGGATTCATAAATTTTTCTTGACAAAAGATAAAACTCGTATTATTCTTAGCACATAATCAAATAAGGAACTCATCTAGAGCAGCGGAGGGAGTGGCCCGATGAAACTGCGGCAACCATTGACTTTGTCGATAAGGTGCCAATTCCTTTAGGTATATGCCTATGAGATGAGAGATCGTTGACGGACTCTCATGAGCCCGTTTTTTATTTTCTAAAGGAGGAGATCCAATGAGTAAGAAGCGTATGCTGTTTACTTCTGAATCCGTGACGGAAGGCCATCCGGATAAGATGGCAGACCAGATTTCCGATAGCATTCTCGATGCGATTCTCGCACAGGATCCGGAAGGCCGCGTTGCCTGTGAAACGCTGGTCACAACGGGACAAGTACATGTCGTCGGTGAGATTTCGACGAATTGCTATGTGGACATTCCGAAGATCATTCGAAAGACGATTACCGACATCGGCTATACGCGTGCAAAGTATGGCTTTGATGCAGAAACCTGCGGCATCCTCGTCTCGCTTGACGAGCAGTCCCCGGATATCGCACAGGGCGTCAACAAGGCCATTGAAGCGCGTGAAGGCAATATGGATGAAGCAGAGGCCATAGGCGCAGGCGACCAGGGCATGATGTTCGGTTATGCGACGAATGAAACGAAAGAATTCATGCCGCTTCCGATTGCTCTTGCACATCGCCTGGCACGCCGTTTGACAGAAGTTCGTAAGCATGGCGAGCTTTCCTATCTCCGTCCAGACGGAAAGACGCAGGTCACCATCGAATATGTTGACGGGAAGCCGGTCGCTGTTGATACCATTGTCATCTCTACGCAGCATGATGATCGGGTAGCACTCGATCAGATTAGCAAGGATCTTGTGGAAAAGGTCATTAAGCCAGTTGTTCCGGCAGAGCTTATGCGTGAGGATACGCGCATCTTTATCAATCCAACGGGTAAGTTTGTCATCGGTGGCCCGCAGGGTGATTCCGGTCTTACAGGGCGCAAGATCATCGTTGATACCTACGGCGGCTGGGCACGTCATGGCGGCGGTGCATTTTCCGGCAAGGATCCCACAAAGGTTGACCGTTCGGCAGCATACGCAGCGCGCTATGTCGCAAAGAATATTGTTGCGGCAGGTCTCGCGGATCGCTGCGAAATCCAGCTTGCCTATGCAATCGGCGTTGCATATCCGGTTTCCATTATGGTCGATACATTCGGCACACATAAGATTGACGAAGAAAAGATTGAAGCGCTCGTAGAAAAGCACTTTGATCTTCGTCCGGCAGGTATCATCCGCATGCTTGACCTCCGCCGTCCGATTTACCGTCAGACAGCAGCATATGGACACTTTGGCCGTACGGATGTTGACCTTCCATGGGAACATACGGATAAGGCAGATGCCCTTAAAAAGGATGCAGGTCTTTAACCTCATTCGCAAGAAGTCTCCCATTTCTGCAAATGGTGAGATGAATTGCGTGTTTCTTCGGGGGGGGGTGATGCCCCCGAAGAAGCTATTGTTTCGTAATTTGTCTTGTGGTATAATCAGTCGTAGTAGAGAAAAAGAAGGTTATATCATTGAATTAGACAACAATAATCATTCAGTATTCCTCCTTTATTATCATCTTGTTTTAGTGGCAAAGTATCGCCGCAAGGTTTTCTCAAACAAGATGAGCCAATATACAAAAGATATTTTTGTTCGCATTGGTTCTTCATATAACATAACACTGGAAGAATGGAATCACGAGCAAGATCATGTGCATATCCTGTTT
>CAUVCH010000152.1:0-3186 GCA_963550265.1 uncultured Mitsuokella sp.
CGCAATTTGGTCTCCGTTCTCGATCATATCGAGGGCATTGGCCCTAAGCGCCGCGCTGCCCTTCGCTCGCACTTTGGTACGATAGCAAAGATCAAGGCAGCGGACATGACAGCGCTCGCTGAAGTACCCGGTATGACGAAACCTGCGGCAGAAGCCGTGTATAATTTTTTCCATGCCGTCGGAAGTTTAGCAGGAAAACAAGAGGTAAATGGCGAATAAGATTTTGAAAAAGGTTATTTAGGCGGATTTTTATTAAATGCGCCATGTGTTTTATATCAAAGGAAATACGGTAGATTCCGTATCTTTCAAGGAGGTTTTATTATGAAGACTTGGGTTTGCACAGTTTGCGGCTGGATCTATGATGAAGCAAAAGGCGATCCGGATTATGATCTCGCACCGGGCGTGCCGTTCGCTGACCTTCCAGATGATTTTGTCTGCCCGCTCTGCGGCGTAGGCAAGGATATGTTTGAAGAACAATCTTGATTCTTACATCTATTGCAAAAAAGCCGGCTTGTCCGGCTTTTTTCGTTGCCGTCTATTGACAGGATAGGAAAAAATCGGTAGAATTACTTCGAGCTAAAACATATATATTTAATAAATTTTATTTTATGCAGGATAGATCTATATATTGTTATCGTCATGGGAGGGCGTCTTTATGAATATTAGTGATGAGCTGAAAGAGGAGCTTAACGGTAATTTTCCGGAGTTTGTCGAGAAGACCAAGTCTTTTTTTAAAAAAGAAATCAAGCCGAGTGAATATAAGAGCACGTCAGGAGGCTATGGATGTTACGGTGAGCGTGGGGCGGATTCCGTCATGTACCGCTTGCGCTTTTCCGGCGGCGTGATTGAAAAACCACAGATGCGCTTCCTTATCGATACAATCAAGGATTATTCGTTGGATTTTCTGCACTTTTCGACAGGTGAATCCATCCAGATTCAACACTTAAGCGGCGAGGAAGTCATCGAACTCTTTCCAAAGGCGCATGCAGCAGGCATCTACACGCGTGGCGGCGGAAGTGATTTTCCGCGTAATATGACTGCGTCGCCGCTTCATGGCATCACGAAAAATGAAGCATTTGATGTCACGCCGTATCTTAATGCGGCACGCATATATCTCTTGACGCTGATTACAAAGCTGAATCTGCCGCGCAAGTATAAAATCACGTTCTCCAGCGGAAAGGAGAATGACGCACATGCGAATTTTAAAGATCTTGGATTTATTGCAAAGGACGATGGAACTTTTGATGTCTATGCGGCGGGAGGTCTTGGTCCAAATCCGCGCATCGCGACAAAAGTCGATGAAGGTGTTGACCCCAAGAAAGTGCTCTATTATATGCATGCCATGGGACGCCTTTACGGCGATCATGGCGACCATAAGAATCGCGCGAAAGCCCGCAGCCGTTATATCGCAGCACGCCTTGGTGACGATGCCTTTAAGAAGCTCTTCCACGAGTACCTTGCACGCACGCTGAAAGAAGAGAATCTTGACATTGAGCCAGAGGTATTTTCCATCAAGAAGAAGGGCGATGGCAAAGCACCGAAGTCCGCACTTGCTGTCCCGCAGCGGCAGGAAGGGCTCTACTATGTGCAGTATCATCCCTTTTGCGGCGATCCGGATGTGAATATCTTCCGCGAGCTTCTTACCTATGTTGAGGGGCTTGAAGCCGGTGAGCTTCGCCTAAACACCGATGAATCTGTCTATGCGATCAACCTCACGGCAGAGGAAGCCGATCATGTGGCAAAACTCGTCGAGAAGGATACGGCAAAGACATCCTTTGATCGCTCTATTTCCTGCGTCGGTGCGAACGTCTGTCAAATCGGTCTTCGCGACAGTGCAGGGATGCTGCGAAAGATTCGTGAAGCAGTAGAGCGGGCAGGTGTAAATAAGGCACATCTTCCGCAGATTCGCATTTCTGGCTGTCAAAATTCCTGCTCTGCTCATCAAATGGGTGAAATTGGCTTTTGCGGCTTCACAAAAAAAGTGAATGGTAAACCTGTGCCGTCCTTCATCCTATTCATAGATGGAGCCCACAGCCTCCAAAATACGCATTTTGGCAAGCAAGTTGGAAATATCGCCATGGACGATGTGCCGAAATTCTTTGTAGATCTTGGTGAGGTGCTCGATAGGGAGAATAAGGATTTCACCGCTTGGCGTGAAGAAAACAAGAGTGAGTTCGATGCCTTGCTTGGAAAGTATGGAGCATAATTAAGAATTGAATTTTTCAATTTTAAAGCATTATAAGCTGTGACTAAAGGCGACACAGCTTATAATGCTTTTTTTGTTTGTAGAGCAGAGCAAATGGAAAATTTCAATCGAGAACAAACGGCTTACAAGCATTTGCCAGTCCTTCGCTTGGCTGGAGTAAAGTATAAACAGAAGGGGACGTCTTCATTGATCTTCTGGCTTGAAGAATTCGACGATCTGGTGAATGGCAAATGCCATGTGGTTGTTATTTTGAAAAGGATGGTTCGCATTTTCCACAGGGATGAAGTTGATGAGATTGTCTTCTGCAAATGCTTTTGACTGCGCAAAGGGCACGACCTCGTCTTTCGTTCCATGAAGGATGAGAATGTCTTCCGCGAAGTCGAAGTATTCGTGGTCTTCAACTTTAAATGCAGCCATATCCTTGGGGAACGATTGGTCAATTTTCATTTTGCGTGTGAAACCGACGAGGATGTCTTTGCCCTTTTTTAGCTTTGCCTTGTCTGCATCGGGGATAGCACTTTCTAGCGTGTCATGCATGCGAATGGCAGGGCAGCGAAGGGCAATTTTTCGAAAAGGGTTGCCGCTCTCTAAGAGGTAGCGGAGCGTTATATATCCGCCGAAACTCGATGCGTAGATGTAGAGGTCCTTGGCGTCAAGTGTATTTCTGGCATAGTTTGTGACAATCTGAAGATATGCCAGACATTCGGTAATTGTCAACTTTTTTCGCGCATCGTTGCCGTGGCAGGGCCAGTCGAAGGCTAGGACGGCAAAGCCCTTGTACTTTGCCGCAATATGCTCTCCAAACTTTGTCGTGCCCGTCGTTTCCTTATTGCTGCCAAAGCCGTGTGTCACAATGACGACATGTGGAAAGGTACGCGTTTGTTTATCCTTATTGCTGATGATCATTCGGCAGCGAATGCTGCGGCTGTCTTCATTTATATCAAAATGCTTTTCCATGTGTTCTCCTCATATATGTAAAA
>CAUVCH010000153.1:0-3149 GCA_963550265.1 uncultured Mitsuokella sp.
AAGGATCCTTATGTGGAAGAAAGTATTTGGTGGAAAAGGGGCGGCATCGTTCGATATTCCGAAAAAGGATTCACCGCTTTTTTCCGGTATCGATTGGGAGAAACTTCCGCGTCACGTTGCTATCATCATGGATGGAAACGGTCGTTGGGCAAAGGGGAAGGGCATGCTCCGAACGGCGGGGCATAGGGCGGGCGTCAAGGTGCTCAAAAATATCTTGAAGACAGCAATTGGACTTGGGCTTGAAGCCTTGACTGTCTATGCCTTTTCGACGGAGAACTGGAAGCGGCCGCGCATGGAAGTTGACTTCTTGATGAAGCTTTTTTCCGAATACTTGATCAAGGAACTGAGGGAGATGCACGAGCAAAGTGTCCGCCTTCACTTCCTCGGCCGCTATGAAGGGCTTCCCACATCCCTTCAGCAGGAGATGCGGGATGCGGAAACGCTCATGCAGGATAATACCGGCATTACCTTCAATGTCGCCATCAATTACGGCGGAAAAGACGAGCTCCTTCGCGCGGCGCAGCAGCTTGCTCGGCGCGTGAAAGCGGGTGAGCTTCTGCCGGAGGACATCGATGAGGCAACGCTTGAAAACAGTCTTGATACAGCGGGGTCGCGCCCTGTCGATCTCCTCATTCGGACGAGCGGAGACCAGCGCATCTCGAACTTTCTCCTATGGCAGACCGCCTATGCAGAGTTCTATTTTACAAAGAAGAGCTGGCCGGATTTTATGCCGGAGGACTTTGTCGATGCCATCTTGTCTTTCGAAGGACGTGATCGCCGCTTCGGCGGCTTATCATGATATAGATAGGGATGTACAATAGAAAGGAAGATCCATGGTTACGCGTATTATCACGGGGGTCGTCGGCATTGTTGCCGCTGCCTTCATCATTCAGACGGGCGGCGTAGTCTTTGCGGGCTTTGCGCTCTTGCTTTCGCTTCTCACGTATTTCGAGTACACGAGGGCGTTCCAAAACATCGGCAAGGATCCGATGTTCATCCTTGGCTGTCTCTCGATTGTCGCTGTTTGGCTGACGGGATTTTTTCATGTGATGGAGCATCTTGCTGCCGTCATCACGGGTATTATCTTTCTCATGCTGATTATGCCGGTACTTTTGCGGCGCATCGTACACTTTCTGGACGCGGCACTTTCCGTGGCGGGTGTGCTCTATGTTTCGCTGCCCTTCCTCTACATGATGCTGCTCCGCAATCTCTACCCCGATAAGATTCTTGCGACGCCGTTTATGGAATTCTCTTTTGGCTGTGCGATGATATGGACTCTCTTTCTATGCACCTGGGCGAGTGATACGTTCGCGTATTTTGTGGGTTCGGCATGTGGAAAGCACAAGCTTGCTTCCTACATCAGCCCCAATAAGACCATGGAGGGATTCCTTGGTTCGCTCGTCGCCTCGACGGTCGTCGGCACGGTGCTTGGCTATCTCTTTGGTCTTCCGCTTATTGAGATGGCACTTCTCGGCCTTCTGCTCGCAGTCGTTGCAACACTGGGCGATCTTGTGGAGTCGGTAGCGAAGCGTGAGACACATATCAAGGATTCGGGGAATATCATCCCAGGGCATGGCGGCGTTTGGGATCGTTTTGACAGCTGCCTGCTTACAGCGCCTGTCCTTTACTATTTCGTCCTGTTTTCTGGGCTCGCTGCAAAATAATGTCTTTTTTGCAGGATAACGTATCTACCACGAAAAGCGAGGGAGACATGAAGAAGATCATCGTCTTAGGTTCGACGGGATCCATCGGCACGCAGACGCTCGACGTCGTGCGCACACATAAAGAACTCTTTCAGATAACCGTGCTTGCCGCAAACAGCAATGATGTACTTCTCGAACAGCAGATGGAAGAATTTCACCCTGCGCTTGCCGTCCTTGCGGATGAAGCGGCATATCGGCGGTTAAAGACACGCTATCATGGGAAGACAAAGCTCGCGGGCGGGCGTCAGGCTTTTATTGATGCTGCGGCATACGGCGATGCGGCGCTTGTCGTCACGGCGATGATGGGCTTTGCCGGGCTTGAACCGACGATGAAAGCGATCCATGCGAAGAAGGATATTGCACTTGCCAATAAGGAAACGCTCGTCGTGGCAGGCGAAATCGTAACGCGTGAAGCAAGTGCAGCAGGGGTTAAAATTCTTCCCGTCGACAGTGAGCACTGTGCTTTTTTCGAGTGCCTGCAGGGAGAGCGCCTTGATACGATTGAAAAACTGCTCCTCACCTGTTCGGGCGGACCCTTCCGCGGCAAAAAGCGGAACGAGCTTCGGCATGCGACGAAGGCGCAGGTTTTAAAGCATCCAACTTGGAACATGGGCGCAAAGATCACGGTGGATTCAGCGAGCCTTGTCAACAAAGGGCTTGAGGTCATTGAAGCAAAGTGGCTTTACGGCGTGAGCTACGATCAGATTCAGATTGTCGTGCATCCGGAGAGCATCGTTCATTCGATGGTGGAGTTTGTCGATGGTGCAGTTATGGCGCAGCTGGGATCGAGCGATATGCGCCTGCCGATTCAGTACGCGCTGACGTATCCGCATCGTGAACCTTCGCCCTTCTCAAGACTCGATTTTTGGAAATTGCAGACCCTTCACTTCGAACAGCCGGATACAGAGACCTTCCTTGGCTTGAAGTTTGCTTTTGAAGCAGGGCGTGCTGGTGGAACGGCGCCGTGCATTTTCAACGCGGCAAACGAGGTTGCTGTTGCGGCATTTTTACAAGATGCGATTCACTTTACCGATATTTATGACATCATTGATAAGACGCGTCAGGCGCGCGAAGTGAAGGGGAATCCGACAATGGAGCTTCTCTTTGCAGAAGACCGCTGGGCGCGTGGTTTTGCAGGGAAGGTCTTGCGGGAACTTGCGTGAAAAGCAAGGACTCGTACAAGTACATTGAAGGCAAAAACATGAGGGAAGGTATACATGGTACTGACGCTTGCAGCAGCAATCTTTGTTTTGGGCATCCTCGTCCTCGTGCATGAACTCGGGCACTTCGTCACGGCGAAGATGACGGGCATGCGCGTCGATGAGTTCTCGATTGGATTCGGCCCCGTACTCGCTTCGATGGTATTCGGCGAGACGCTCTACTCCCTTCGCGGTATCCCGCTCGGCGGCTATAATAGTATCGCAGGGATGCTTCCCGAAGAAAATG
>CAUVCH010000154.1:0-3137 GCA_963550265.1 uncultured Mitsuokella sp.
ATAGTTGCAGAAGGAGGTATGTGCGATGAAAGTGAAACCGTCAGTAAAGCGAATTTGCGAAAAATGTAAAGTCATCAAGCGCAAAGGCCGTGTCATGGTCATTTGTGAAAATCCAAAGCATAAGCAGAGACAAGGTTAATTTTTAAAGAAATGGAGGTGCTTTTTTAATGGCACGTATTGCCGGTGTAGATTTGCCCCGTGACAAGATACTTGATATTGCTTTGACGTACATTTTCGGAATCGGATTGAAGACGTCGCAGGATCTTCTGAAGATCACTT
Source organism: uncultured Mitsuokella sp. (assembly GCA_963550265.1). Lineage (GTDB taxonomy): Bacteria > Bacillota > Negativicutes > Selenomonadales > Selenomonadaceae > AWVT01. The sequence continues at coordinate 280 of CAUVCH010000154.1, forward strand.
CGATCAATCCCGATACGCGTACGCGAGACCTCACGGAGGATGAAGTTGTAAAACTTCGTGATGCCATCGATAAGAACGTCATCGTCGAAGGTGATCTTCGTCGTGAACGCCAGATGAACATCAAGAGACTCGTTGATATCGGCTGCTACCGTGGACGTCGTCACCGTCTTGGCCTTCCTGTTCGTGGACAGAATACGAAGAACAATGCCCGTACGCGAAAGGGCCCGAAAAAGGTCGTAGCAGGCAAGAAGAAAGAATAATAAAGGAGGGTTAACCGGTGGCAGTTAAGAAAGCAGTTCGCACGAAGAAAAAAGTTCGTAAGAATGTGGAATCCGGCGTCGCGCATATCAGCTCGACGTTCAACAATACAATCGTTACGCTCACTGATAAGAGCGGCAACGCACTTTCCTGGGCTAGTGCTGGTGGTCTTGGTTTCCGCGGCTCCCGCAAGAGCACGCCGTTTGCTGCACAGATGGCAGCAGAGACGGCAGCAAAGGCAGCCATGGAGCATGGCTTAAAGCAGGTTGAAGTCTACGTCAAGGGACCGGGAGCAGGCCGCGAGGCGGCAATCCGCTCTCTTCAGGCGACAGGTCTTGAGGTCAACATGATCAAAGATGTCACCCCAATTCCGCACAACGGATGCCGTCCGCCGAAGCGTAGAAGAGTCTAACAGGAGGTGTATATAGAATATGGCTATTGATAGAGTTCCCGCACTGAAGCGCTGCCGTGCACTCGGCCTCGAGCCTGCGGTCATCGGTCGCAACAAGGAATCGAAGCATCAGGTGCGCCGCACGAACCGCAAGGTTTCGGAATACGGCACGCAGCTTAAAGAAAAACAGAAAGCAAAGTTCATCTACGGTGTGCTTGAAAAGCAGTTCCGCGGATACTATGATAAGGCGAAGAAGATGCAGGGCGTCACGGGTGAAAATCTCCTCGGTCTTTTGGAGCGTCGTCTCGATAATGTCATCTTCCGTCTCGGTCTCGCCAATACGCGTCGTCAGGCACGTCAGGTCGTTTGCCATGGGCACATCTGTGTAAATGGCAAGCGCGTCGATATTCCGTCCGCGCTTGTTTCGGAAGGCGATGTCATCACGGTCGCAGAAAAGAGCGCGACAAATGCGTTCTTTAAAGAGCTTAAAGAGAGCAATAACGCACTTTCCGCACCGGCATGGCTGGAAGCCGATCAAGCAAACCTCACCGGCAAGGTCACGCGATTTCCACATCGTGAGGAAATCGATGTTCCTGTCAACGAGCAGGCTATCGTCGAGTTGTACTCCAAGTAAGGATGCGTTATGCCTTTGCGCATAGTTTTACTAGGGAGGTACAAGTAAGATGGTAAATATTGAGACTCCGACCATTTCTGTAGTCGAAGTCAGAGATGACGGACGCTACGGCAAGTTCGTCTGCGAGCCTCTCGAGCGCGGATATGGCACGACGTTCGGCAACAGCCTTCGCCGTATGCTGCTCTCCTCACTCGAGGGCGCTGCAATTACCTCCATCCGAATCGACGGGGTGCTTCATGAGTTCTCGACGATTCCGGGCGTGCGCGATGATGTCACGAACATCGTCCTCAACTTAAAACAGCTCTGTCTGAAACTTCAAGGCAATGAATCGCAAACCATCCGCATTGACGTGGAAGGGGAGCGTGAGGTTACGGCGGCCGATATTGAATGCGGCACGGAAGTGGAGATCTTGAACCCGGATCTTCATATCGCGACGCTCAATGCGGATGGTAAGCTCAAGATGGAAATGACGGTTTCACGTGGCCGCGGCTATGCTCCTTCGACGAAGAACAAGAAGCCTGACGATGCCATCGGTATCATTCCCATCGATTCTATCTATTCACCGGTGCAGCGCGTCAACTACACGGTGGAAGATACGCGTGTTGAAGATGTGACAGACTACGACCGCCTGACACTCGAAGTCTGGACGGACGGCTCACTCTCGCCGGAAGAAGCCGTCAGCAAAGCTGCAGGCATTCTTGTTATGCACTTAAAGCTTTTTCAGAATATGGCGGGCTTCCCAGAAGAGGAAGTGGAGGAGGATTCCAACTTCCCAGAGACAGAGGAAGACGAATCACAGAAAGCCCTCGAGACCGCTATCGAAGACCTCGACCTTTCGGTTCGTTCCTACAACTGCCTCAAGCGTGCGAACATCAACACGGTTGGGGATCTGACGGAGAAGACGGAAGAGGACATGATGAAGGTCAGAAACCTCGGTCGCAAGTCGCTGGACGAGGTTAAGAAGAAGCTCGAAGAATACGGTCTCGAGCTGAAGAATTCGAACGAATGATAGGAAAGAGAGGAATAAGATGAGCTACAGAAAGTTAGGACGTAACTCGGCAGCTCGTAAGGCACTTTTTGCGAGCATCCTCACATCCTTCTTCAGATATGGACACATCGAGACGACGGAAGCGAAGGCGAAAGAACTTCGCAAGTTTGCAGAAAAGATCATCACGCTCGCAAAGCGCGGCGATCTCGCTGCTCGTCGTTCGGTGATTGCACAGCTTTCTGATGAAGATGTTGTGAGAAAGATTTTTGACGAAGTCGCTGGCAAGTATCAAGAGCGTCAGGGCGGATATACCCGTATCCTGAAGCTTGGCAACCGTCGCGGTGATGCGGCTCCGATGGTCATCATCGAGCTCGTTTAATCGAATAGAACGAAGGGAATACGGCTCTCATATGAGAGCCGTATTTTTTGTATAAGGAGCTTTCTTTTAATGCGAAAAAATAGGCACCGCATTTGCAGTGCCTGTTGGGTCATATTCTTGCTTAGAATTTAAGCTTCTTGAAGCGTTCGACAGCGCGCTTGGTGTTTTCATGGCTGCCGAATGCCGTCAAGCGGAAGTAGCCTTCGCC
>CAUVCH010000155.1:0-3126 GCA_963550265.1 uncultured Mitsuokella sp.
GTCGATGAGTCCATGATTTATCGTCCCATTATCTCTTGTCCGCTCACGGGACTGATTCTTGGCGATCTCACAACGGGAATCATCTTAGGGGGCACACTTGAGATGATCGCTCTCGGCTGGATGAATGTCGGGGCGGCAATGGCACCAGATGGTGCACTTGCAGGTGTTGTCTCGACCATCCTTGTTGTCGTTGGACACCAAGAAATCGGTACGGGCATTGCGCTGGCTGTGCCGTTGGCAGCGGCTGGACAGGTCCTGACGATCTTTGTTCGTACGATTACGGTCTTCTTCCAGCATCTGGCAGATAAGTTTGCAAGCAGAGGCAATACCTTTGGCATCGATATGTGTCATATCGCTGGTATGTGCCTGCAGTTCATCCGCGTGGCTATTCCTGCGGTAGCAATTGCAGCAGTTGCCGGCACGGATATCGTCGACGAAGCGCTTGCCGCTATTCCAGAGGTCATCACACACGGCCTTCAGGTTTCCGGCGGTTTCATCGTTGTTGTTGGTTATGCAATGGTCATCAATATGATGAATGCGAAATCGTTGATGCCGTTTTTCTTCCTCGGGTTCCTCATCGCTGTGTTCACGAACTTCAATCTCGTTGCGTTCGGCGCACTGGGGCTTATCCTCGCTTATTTTCACATTAAAAGCATGGCACGCGAAGCGAATGCATCTGCACACAACGCTTCCTCGACGGGCGATCCGTTGGATGATATTGATGATTCTGAGCTCATGTAAGGGAGGAGCAGAAAATGGCAGAAAAGCATATTACGAAATTTGATCTCATCAAAGTCTTTATCCGTTCCAACTTTCTCTTAGGCTCATTTAATTTCGAGCGTATGCAGTCCATGGGCTTTTGCGTCGCTCTTATCCCTGCACTCAGAAAGCTTTATTCTGGAGAGGAACTCGCAGCCGCTCTTCGGCGCCATCTTGAGTTCTTCAACACACATCCTTTTCTTGCGAAGGCGATCATGGGCATTATCATCGCGATGGAGGAAAAAAAGGCAAACGGTGCCGATATTCCCGAAGCGACTATATCCGGTGTTAAGGTCGGTCTGATGGGGCCGCTTGCCGGTGTTGGCGATCCGATTTTCTGGGGCACGCTTCGCCCTATGCTAGCGGCACTTGGCGCAGGCATTGCGGTGTCTGGTTCTGTGGCAGGCCCGCTACTCTTCTTCGTTGTCTTTAATGTGATTCGTCTCTTAATCAATTACTTTGGTGTCATGTACGGCTATGAAAAGGGCACCGAGCTTGTCACGGAAATTGGCGGTGATAAGATTCGCTACCTTACAGAAGGCGCGTCGGTTCTGGGACTCTTCGTCATGGGTGCGTTGGTTGCCAAGTGGACAAGCGTCAATATGCCGCTTGTTCTTTCCGAATATGTAGCACAGGACGGCACACATGTTGTTACGACCCTTCAGTCGGTTCTTGATAACCTCATGCCATCCATTGTCCCGCTTCTCATGACGTTTGCCTGCATGGCAGCACTGAAAAAAGGCGTGAATGCACTGCTTATCATTGTGGCACTTTTCGCTATCGGCATCATCGGCTATGCGCTTGGCATTCTTGCCTAACCTATAGCATACAAAAGTCCCCTCACAGTAGGGGATTTTTGTATGCTATAAATTCTATAATGCATTTGCAAGTCCGCCTTGCCCTCACGGAGCTTTACCGTATAGGAGCCATCCGGCGCCTGCGTCGTCTTCAGAATCTGAATCGCCGCGTCCTTCTCCATCCGCCGAAGTGCTGCCTCCGAGACGCCCGTCATCGTCCGCTCATAATTGGCATACTCGCGGTATGTCACCGAATACTTGCCGTCGGCGTCCTGCGCCTCGCGCAAGATTCGGACGAACTTGTTCTGTTTCAAGGCGTCTAGACGGATATCACTGAGCCCGTTTGCCGTCTTCACTGTCGGGCGTTTGTGCGCCTCGTTCACCATCTCATAAGCCTCTTTCATCATCGCGCGGACGCCATCATGTGCCTCGATGACATTCTCCTTTACACCATTATTTAAGAGTTCCTGCCGCGTATATACCTTTTGCGCTGAATCCTCGGCCAGCAAGACTTCACGCAAATCCGCGTAGTCCTTCTTGTTCTTGATGGGAGCAAATGCCTCTTTCATCCGCTGGTCAAAGTGCGATCGGCGCTCCGTCAGGACGTCATAGGCGCGTTCACCGGCGCGGAAGAACGACAGGAAGATCGGATACTTTTTTATCACGCGTGACGGGGAGCGGAGCATGTAGCTAGAAAGTCCCATGTCCTGCTTTGCGTTGCGTGCCCGTTCCTCCACGATGATCTTATCCGCTTTCAAGCCTGCCCGGCGCCCGAATCGCCTTGCTAGCGAATCAAAGAACCGCCGTGGCGCCCCGACATCCGAAAGCTCCGTCGAAAACTTAACCGGGCTTTCCCCTTGTGCAGAATATTTCCCCGGATGTTCCTCCCGCATCTTGACAAGGTCTTCCTCTGTCTGTATACTAGAGCCAAAGAGGTTGCTGAACCTTCTACCCTCCATGGGCAATTGGAGCCCGGCGGACTGGTAGAAGGCAGCAGCCTTATTTTTATTGATATAAAGCGTGTTTCCGTCTCGGATGTTGTCCCAAAACCAAGTGTAATTTATCTCATGATCGTTAGTCTCCTTTCCATAAGCCGAGGCAATAACGTTAATTTCCGTATGCCCCTTATGTGCATCAAGGGAAACAGGCACAATGACATTAAGTCTTATTTCTTTTTTGGTTTTTTTGTCTATGTACTTGGCTACCAAATCCAAACCCGCAACAATGCGCCCCGGCTTTGTTCTCGATTTGAAGATGATCATCGGGTCTGCCAGATATTTAGGGAGCTTTTGAAATGTTTCCTCCGTCATTTCCCGGTGCTTACCGCGAATATCCATCAGCTTACTCTGCTTGATATACATCGGTAAATCTTTCGCTCCGACAAGCTGCAAGGCAAGCGGTGTTTCCATCACCTTTAGCATCTGCGACCCCGGCATGTTACCCTTCCAAGCTTCCGCTAGTGTCCGTTTCCATGCCTTGCTGTCTGCCTCTAATTTTTCATCTGCCGTCTCTCCCTTCGTCTTGTCTCCTTTGGCTTTTGGCTCAGCCTCTGCGCGTTCGTTCCTTTCTC
>CAUVCH010000156.1:0-3114 GCA_963550265.1 uncultured Mitsuokella sp.
CGAGTGCATCATGCACAGTCGCAAATGCAGCCCCCGCACTTCCCTTCTCCTCGTCGGCCCCCTTGCCGCAGCCTGCAAGCACAAACAGAGTGAGAATCAGGAGTGTTAAGACTAGAACCGCGCCTATATTTTTTTTATACGCAAGCATTCTTGATATCAAGACAACAACCTTCTTTCGATACAAATAGAAGTCGCTTATTTATCTGCCTTCCGACGCGTGAGGATTGTCGAAAGATAGTTCAGGCTCTCATCCTTATGGGCAGAGAGATCCTGGATAATGCGCTCTTCCGAAAGCCCCGCGCGGCTGACAAGGATACCGTTTTCTGCAAGTCCATGTTTTTCAAGAAGTTCTGTGATCTCCTTGTGATTCTTATATACCTTCATGATGACGAGATTGTCCGCCGTATCCATCGCACGCTCTATCTTAGCAAGCGGCGCCGTTGCAGGAATGATGGAGAGAATATCATTGCCCTCAACGATCGGGTAACCGACTTGACTGCTAATGGCGGCGAACGCAGGGACGCCGGGAATCGTCACGATATCTACATCTTCCTTTTCAAGCAGGCGGAAGATATAGATATAGGTGCTGAAAAACATCGGATCGCCCAGTGTCAAAAAAGCAACGTTCTTACCGGACTTCAAAAGAGTGAGGATCTCTTCCTTATTTTGCTCCCAAGCCTTCGTATCTCCCTCAAATCCTTTAACCATCGGAAAGACCTGGTAAACAATCTCGATATCTTTCTTGAGATATGGCTTTGCAATCGAAAGTGCAACGCTGCCGTCCTTCTTCTCCGTCTTCGGTGCGATGAGAACATCTGTGTTCTTGATGGCATTGATCGCCTTCACCGTCAAGAGTTCCGGGTCGCCGGGACCGACACCGATACCGTAAAACTTACCCTTCATATCATAGCCTCCTAAAACGTACCTGCCGGTACACACGCGCTTGTTCCCCATAATGCATACATCATTTATAGTACACGGATTATGAGTTGGTGTCAATGAATCACGAAAGAAAGGCTCTACCGTAAATGTTACGGAAAAATACGATGCCCCTAAGCAAACCTTAGTGAAGCAAGCGGGGAAAGTGCACGGTACGCCCCGGCGGACTTCTTTCGTCCAAGCGCAGCGCGTTTAAGAAGTCCGCCGCTTGTTAAGCGTACAAGTGCACGACCGCTTGCGTAACGAGGCGTTTGCGTGGGGCACGCACGTCCGTAACATGTAACGTAGATTCGAAAGAAAGCCTTGAACCATCTTTTTCTTCTTTTCTTGTAAAAGGCTCTGTTTCAATGGCAAGACGTAAAAATACAAGAAAAACCTCGCCGGATAACCGTACGAGGCTTTTTTATCGCTTACGTCCTTTCGCGAATGACAACTCTTTCATCGCCGCCGTCTGTCGGCGCGAGCTGTACACTGACAATCTCCTTGGCCGATGTGGGAACGCTCTTCCCGACGAAATCGGCTCGAATGGGAAGTTCCCGATGACCGCGGTCGATGAGGACAGCAAGCTGAATGTTTTTTGGACGTCCCATGTCGATGATAGCATCAAGTGCGGCACGAATCGTGCGGCCAGTGTATAGAACATCATCGACGAGGACGATGTTCTTCCCGGTGACATCGACGGAAAGATCTGTCGGGTGAACAATCGGCTGATACGAGAGCGTCGAGAGGTCATCGCGATAAAGCGTGATATCCAAAATGCCAAGCGGCGGTTTCTTTCCTTCGATTTGTTCGATAGTTGCCTGAATACGCTCTGCCATCGGCACGCCGCGCGTGCGGATACCGACAAGCACGATATCTTCGATCCCCTTGTTGCGCTCGACAATCTCATGTGCGATGCGTGTAAGTGCACGCCGAATTGCTTCCATGTCCATGATGGTTGTCTTGTCCTTTAATACTGGCATGGTAAACCTCCCTTATGAGAACTTTCCATAGTTTTTATCCAACCGATCCAAAATTACCTGCATATCCGAAGGTACGGGCGCAGTAAACGTCATGCGCTTTTCCGTCCTTGGATGCGTTAGACTGAGCGTATGCGAGTGAAGTGCCTGACCCTTGATGGCAAAGGAAGATTTCTTTCGCGGGCCATATTTATCATCACCCACGAGAGAGTGACCGATACTTGCAAGGTGGACGCGAATCTGATGTGTACGCCCTGTCTCCAGCTGGCATTCCAAGAACGTATAATCGCCATAGCGTTTCAAAACTTTGAAATGCGTGACAGCAGACTTTCCGTTTTCATAGACGATTGCCATCTTCTTGCGGTCGGTCGGATGTCTGCCAATAGCACCCTTAATTGTCCCCGCTTCTTCGGAAATGTTGCCGTGACAGATGGCAAAGTATCGGCGCTTCGCCGTCTTCTCCCGAATCTGCTTGGCAAGGCTCAGATGTGCCGCATCGTTTTTCGCCGCCACCATGACGCCGGATGTATTTTTATCCAAGCGGTGAACAATGCCGGGACGAATCTCGCCGTTGATGCCCGAAAGATCCTTACAGTGAAAGAGAAGTGCATTGACAAGCGTCCCCGTATAGACACCACTCGCCGGATGTACGACCATACCGCGCGCCTTGTCGATGACGATGATATCCGCATCTTCATAAAGAACAGCGAGCGGGATGTCTTCCGGCAAGATGCTGGAAGATTCACAGCTCAGCATGGCAAACGTCACCGTATCGCCCGCAGCAAGCTTTCGGTTCTGCTTTGCCGCCTTGCCATTTACACAAGACTTCCCCGCGTCCAGACACTTTTGAATATAGGAGCGGGAAACATTTGGTTCCATGCGAACGAGGAAGCGGTCGAGCCGTTCGCCCTCCCTATCGGCAGTAAAAGTTCTTACTTCGTCCATATCATCACGCTTCCTCATGCGCTTTCTCTTTGCTGTCAAAGCACATACTATAAATCATGAGGGCGACGCCGAAGACAATCACCATATCTGCGAGGTTGAAAACCGGCCAAATGTGAAAATCAAGATAATCTATGACGCGTCCGATACGGATGCGATCGATAAGATTGCCCACCGCCCCCGCGATCATGAAATGTGCCCCATAAAAAAAACTGCGCGGCTCTTTCTTCAAATGGCTGCGAAAGAACAAAAAGAGGACAAGGACGAGAGCGCC
>CAUVCH010000157.1:0-3096 GCA_963550265.1 uncultured Mitsuokella sp.
CGTTCGAAAGTTCAAGGCGATGAACGAGGCTCTTGGGAAGAAACAGTATCTCGTACCGTACTTCATGTCCAGCCATCCGGGCGCAGAGCTTTCCGATGCAGTCGAGCTTGCGGTCTTTCTGCGGGAGATGGGCTATCATCCCCAGCAGGTGCAGGATTTTATTCCGACACCGGGCACACTTTCAACCTGCATGTATTATACGGGTGTGCATCCATTGACGAAGGAGACTGTCTATACGGCAAAGACCGCGATGGAAAAGCGGATGCAGCGCGCACTTATGCAATATTGGCTGCCAAGAAATCATGAAATCGTTCGAAAGGCACTCATTCTCGCACATCGGGAAGATCTCATCGGCTATGGAAAGCATGCGCTCGTTCCACCGCAGAAGGATGCCAGGCAAGGCATGGAGCGAAAGAGGCCCGCAGGTGCTGGAAAGAAGCATGACAAGGGCGGGCGCGGCACGAAAAAATTCAAAATTCTTAAAAAGAAAGGATCCAGGCATGAAATGCCCTTTTTGTAAAAAGGAGGACAGCCGCGTCATTGATTCTCGTGCTGCGGACGATGGGACGACGATTCGCCGCCGACGTGAGTGCATGGGCTGCGGCAAGCGCTTTACCACATATGAAGTCGTGGAAAAGCTGCCTCTGATGGTCATCAAGAATGACGGCAGGCGCGAGGTTTTTAGCCGCGATAAATTGCTCAACGGCATCGTACGAAGCTGCGATAAGCGCGATATATCTACGCAGCGCATCATATCGCTCGTAGGTGAAATTGAAAGCGAGATTCGAAATACCGTGGAACGTGAGGTGCCGTCGAAAACCATCGGTGCGATTGTCATGAAGCGGCTGAAGGATTTTGATGATGTCGCCTACATCCGCTTTGCGTCCGTCTATCGGAAGTTTGCGGATGTTTCGGAATTCATGGATGAGCTCCGTGACTTGCAGGCACGGAAAAAGAAAGAGCAGGACACAGCGACATAAAGGCGGAGCGGTCGATTTTGGGGTAAAATCTCGGGAAGGGATATATTTCGTTTGGACTGGGCACTGAAAAAGAGATTGCAGGAGCGATTGCATGCAGAGGAGGGCTACATCCGTTTTCCTGCCGGTACAAGAATACGGGTCGCTCTGATTTACCCGAATTCGTACTATATTGGCATGTCGAATCTCGGCTTTCACATCATTTACGATCTGCTGAATCGTCGCGGCGACATTGCTTGTGAGCGCTTCTTTCTTCCCGACCGAGATGAAATCCAGCGCTATGAAAAGACGAATACGCCGCTCATGAGCGTTGAGACACAGACGCCGCTCTATGAGTTTTCCATCCTTGCCTTTGCGGTTTCTTTCGAGATGGATTATTTCAACATCTTGAAAATTCTCAGTCTGGGGAAAGTACAGGCACTGGCTGCTTTGCGCACAGAAAAGGATGCATTTCTCATAGCGGGCGGTCCCTGCCCGACGTTTAACCCGGAGCCGCTTTCTGCGATTTTTGATGCCTTTGTCATCGGCGAGGGAGAGGTAATCGTTTCGCCTTTGATGGATGCTGTCCTGGCGGCCGTGCAGGATGGACAGCCGCGCGATATGGTGCGGCGGGCAGCCGCAGGGGTGCCGGGCGTTTATGTGCCTGCGCTCTACGAGCATATATATGATGAAGAAGGGCGGCTGTCAAAGGTTCGTCCGAAAGAAGGCGCGCCGGAAAAAGTTTCCCGGCAATGGGTACAGTCTCTTGATGCATACCCTGCACATACCGTCATTGTGACGGAGGATACGGAGTTCAACTTCTACCTTATCGAGACGGCGCGTGGCTGCGGAAGGCACTGCCGCTTCTGTATGGCGGGTTACTGTTTTCGCCGACCGCGCAACCGTTCGCTTTCTGTCATTGAAGAGCAGGTACGTGCAGCGCTTCCCTATGGAAAGCGCATCGGACTGATGGGGGCTGCGATTTCCGATTATCCTGAAATCGACGCGCTTTGCAGAGATATCCTAGGCGCAGGGCTTTCGATGTCGGTGGCGTCCTTTCGTGCAGACTCTGTGACGGAAGAACTCGTGAAATCACTGGCAGACAGCGGGCTAAAGACCATCACGATTGCACCGGAGGCAGGGAGCAGGCGCATGCGCGCTGTCATCAACAAGGGGATTGAAGAAGAACATGTCTTTCATACCATGCGCCTGGGACTTCTCGCCGGCATCAAAAACTTTCGTCTCTACCTGATGGTGGGGCTTCCCTATGAAGGAGCGGATGATATCGAAGCGATTATAGACCTTGCCGGCAGATTGAAGGATTGTATGGAGAAAAATGGAAGTAAGGGGACGCTGACCCTCAGCATCAATCCTTTCGTTCCAAAGCCGTTCACGCCGTTTCAGTGGGAGCCGATGGCGGATAAAAAATACATTGAAACTGCATTTGGACGTATCCGTAAGGCACTTCGTGCGAGAAAGCATATCACGCTCAACATGGAGTCCCCAAAGGAAGCCAGTGTGCAAGGGGTTCTCTCACGTGGAGACAGGAAAGTCGGCGAGGCTCTGTTAAAGGCATGCGAGATGGGCGGAAGCAAGGCATTTCGCAGAGCAATGAAGGAGCTTGGCTTAGATCCTGCGGATTATCTTTCAAGAACACGGGGGAAAGATGAAATTTTTCCATGGGATATACTCGATCAGGGATTTCCGCGCGAATATCTTTACGCAGAATGCGAGCGTGCAAAAAGGCTTGAGGCAACGATTTCTTGCTTTGAAGGCTGTCATCGCTGCGGCGTTTGCTGATAGATGTCAATGAAAAGAAGGTGCACTATTGAGCTATATGGTTGAAGAACTAGCAGATAACATCCGATGCGGAACGTTTTCCCTATTTCCGAAAGATGAAGTCACGCTTGGCTTTTCCTGCCGTACGGGCGGAAAGAGCACGGGAAGGTTTTCCTCGCTTAATATGGGGCTTCACGTCGGGGATGATCGCGAAACGGTTTTTGAAAACCGCAGGCTCTTTTTATAGGCACTTGCGCTTGATTCAGAAAGTCTCGTGACGCGAGAGCAGGTACTTGGCGAGAGGATTTAGTGCGTCACGGAATAAGTTGAAGGGCGCGGTGCTCACTTTTATGTGGTGGCT
>CAUVCH010000158.1:0-3087 GCA_963550265.1 uncultured Mitsuokella sp.
CAGAGAACGCGTGCAGCGCGCATCTTTGCGACTTCCATAAAGTAATTCTTGCCGATTGCCCAGAAGAACGAGAGCCGCTTGGCAAAGTCATCGACCTTCAGCCCTGCCTTGATGCCCGTACGGATGTACTCAAGACCGTCGGCAAGCGTATAGCCAAGCTCGATATCTGCCGTTGCGCCCGCTTCCTGCATATGGTAGCCGGAAATCGAGATGCTGTTGAACTTCGGCATGTACTTTGTCGTGTATTCAAAGATATCGCCGATGATGCGCATGGACATATCCGGCGGATAAATATAGGTGTTGCGAACCATGAACTCTTTCAAGATATCGTTCTGGATCGTGCCCGCCATGATGGACTTGTCGACACCCTGCTCAACACCAGACTGAATGAAGAAGGCGAGAATCGGAAGAACCGCGCCGTTCATCGTCATCGAGACGGACATCTGATCGAGCGGGATGCCCGAGAACAGAATGTTCATATCCAGCATGGAGCAGACAGAGACACCCGCCTTGCCGACATCGCCCAAGACACGTGGGTTATCCGCATCATAGCCGCGGTGCGTCGGCAAATCAAACGCAATGGAAAGTCCCTTCTGCCCTGCAGCCAAGTTGCGGCGGTAGAAGGCATTGGACTCCTCCGCAGTGGAAAAGCCAGCGTACTGACGAACTGTCCACGGACGGAAGACATACATCGTGGAGTAAGGGCCGCGCAGGCACGGCGGAATGCCACTGGCAAAATCCAAGTGGTTCATGTGCTCGTATTCTTCGTGATTGTAAAAGGGCTTTACGGGAATGTGCTCCATCGTGCGGCGTGTGAGCTCATCGAAGTTCTTTCCCGCCTGTTCCTCAAAAAGCTTGCGCCACTCAGCATCCGTATGCGCTGGGGCTTCCGCTAAATCCATCTTTGAGAAGTCGGGATTTTGATATGCCATTATGAAATCATTCCTTTCTTTTTCTGCAGCGTAAGGAGAATTTCGTAGCAATTTGCACGGACATTAATATAATCGTCAATACCGACTTCTTTGTATGTCTCGGCAAGATCTTTCGGCGCAGCACCCGCAAGGTAAACGCGCGCCTTTGGAAGCTCCTTGTGAAGCATTGGTGCAAGGGCGGGCACAATCTCCGGATAGGTCGCATCCGTCGAACAGATGACGACAACGTCCGCGCCCGATTCTTTGGCCGCAGCCGCAGCTTCCTCTACTGTCTTAAAGCCCTCATTTCCGAGCACCTCGAAGGCGCCGACCTGCAAGAAGCCCGTTGTAAAATCAGCGCGTGCCTTATGCTGCGGAATAGGCCCCATATTGGCAAGGAAGATGCGAACGTTTTCGCCGGTCTTTTCCTTCCATTCTTCCGTGCGGCGGCGAAGCTCTTCAAAGCGCTCGCTCCAACGATGCGGCGAAATGGCAGCGACTTCCTCCTGCGCGTCGTTCGCGATTGCTTCTGTCAGCTCTGGCAGCGTTGCGCCAGCCTTGGCTGCAGAAATAGCGGCATCGGTCACTGCACTTTCGCCTGCGGTCGATTTTTTGATATCGGCGAGGCATTCATCCTTGTAAACATCGTCAATATCGGAAAGATACTCCTCGACGCTTTCTGTACGCACCTTCTTGATAGACACCACGTCCTCTGTACGCGGGTCAAGGAGCGCCTCCGTCATATTCGGATACATATTGTTGCCGACGATGCGGTCGCGGCGAAGTTCTGCGGCTTTGAAGCGAGACTCAAGAACTGCACCGATTTCCTTTTGCGGCGTACCACTTTGCAAGGACTTGACTATACCGCCCTCGGCTTCGACCGCTTGGAATGCCGCCCAGATCTTTTCTTTCATCTGCTTTGTCAGAGTCTCGACCGCCCAGGAGCCGCCCGCCGGATCAATGGGCTGCAAAAGTCCGAATTCTTCCTGTAGGATGATCTGCACGTTGCGTGCAATGCGGCGGCTGAACTCATCGCCCTTGCGGATAGGCTCGTCGAAGGGTGCGTTCTCAAAGGAGTCCACACCGCCGACAACACCCGAGAAAATCTCCGATGTATTGCGGAGCATGTTGACATACGGATCATAGACCGTCTTGAAGAAAAGTGCTGGGCGTGCATGGATGTGCATCGTCTGCGCGGTGGAGCTTCCGCCGAATGCCTTGACAATCTGTGCCCAGATAGGGCGAACCGCGCGCAGTTTGGCAATTTGCAGGAAGAAGTTCGCGCCCATGGAGAACGTAAAGAGAATCTGCCCCGCCGCTTCGTCGATGGTGAGACCGCGCGCTAGAAGTGCGCGCAGATACGCAGTTGCTGTAGCGAGAGTATACGCTGTTTCCTGCACATCATTTGCACCGCCGTTTGAGTAGACGTCGCTTTTCACCATGATCGTGCGAAGCTGCGGCGCGTGCTTCAGTGCCCACTTTGCACACGATGCCATATCGTCATAAAGCGCGGAAAGGCTCTTGCCGCTTTTTCCCCGCAGCACCATCTCACCGAGAGGGTCGGCACCAATGGCTCCTTTCAGCCTATCTGTCTTTTTTCCTGCAGAAGCAAGCGCTGCTGCTGTCATTGCAAGCATGGGCAATGCTGTACGCCCCGCGTAGAGATAAAGCGGGAAAACATCGAGTTTCAGCCCGTCTAAAAGCGCATCTACATCGGCAAGCGTCGTCAGACTGACACCGTCAGCTCCTGGCGTCTCTGCCTTGCGGACGTCCTGACCCGTACGCGTGGCATCGTCGATCTTGATGTTATAAATCGTCGATCCCTTGTCATTTTCATGCTTTAAAAGCTCGTTTGTCTCCTCCGGCAGCGTCTCGTCGCAGGCCTGTGCAATGCCCCACGGAGCCTTGATGTACCCCGTTGGCTGGGCGCCGCGCATAAAGTCATCCAGGCCTGGATAAGACGTGCGCGGAAGAATATCTTCCGTATCCTTGCGGAAGTACATCGGGTCAAACGTAATGCCCTCGTATGTCTTTGTGAACATTTTCTTCTCAAAGGGCGCGCCCTTCAGAAGTTTCACGCAGGACTCTTTCCACTACTCATAGGTGGGAACAGGAAATTCATCGAGCGGAACGTCAGGAAAATCCGTCTGCGCTTCTGCCTTTTTCAGAATCTCCT
>CAUVCH010000159.1:0-3086 GCA_963550265.1 uncultured Mitsuokella sp.
GTAAGGGAACTTGAAGAGGTTCTCTCTCGTCCGTTTTCATAAGAAAGAAAAGGCGTAAATCATGTTGTATGAAGATTTACTCGCAGGAAAAGAGCGGCTTTCGGTCATAGGTCTCGGCTATGTCGGCATGCCGATTGCCGTAGCATTTGCCAAAGTGCTGGCTGTTATCGGCTACGATAACAATGCAGAAAAGATAAAGGCATATCAGGAGGGAAGGGATCCGACGCAGGAAATCGGTGACGCGGCGATTCAAAAGAGTACGATGCTCTTTACATCGGATGCAGCAGAGTTAAAAAAGGCGCGTTTTCATATCGTTGCCGTGCCAACGCCGGTCAATGACGACCATACGCCGAATCTCTCACCTGTCATAAGCGCGAGTGAAGCAGTAGGGAAAAATCTGATGCCGGGCAGCATCGTCGTTTATGAATCGACGGTTTATCCGGGCGTCACAGAAGAAATCTGCATTCCGATTCTCGAGCGGGCGTCCGGACTTATGGCGGGAAAGGAGTTCAAGGTCGGCTATTCTCCCGAGCGAATCAATCCGGGGGATAAAAAGCATCGGCTGGAAAATATCGTGAAGATTGTCTCCGGGATGGATGCGCAGTCCTTGGATACTATTGCAAGGGTTTATGCGCTCGTAGCTAAGGCGGGCATTCATCGCGCTGAGAGCATTAAAGTCGCGGAAGCAGCCAAGGTCATCGAAAACAGTCAACGCGATATTAACATCGCTTTTATGAATGAATTATCCCTTATCTTTCACAAGATGGGGATTGATACCAAAGAGGTTTTGCATGCAGCGGGAACGAAGTGGAATTTTCTGCCATTTTATCCGGGGCTGGTCGGCGGTCACTGCATCGGTGTGGATCCCTATTATCTGACGCACAAGGCAGAACAGCTCGGCTATCACAGCCAGGTCATCCTTGCAGGGCGGCGCATCAACGATGGCGTCGGAAAATACATTGCTGAAAATACAGTAAAGTTGTTGATTCATGCGGAAAAGCAGGTGAAGAAGGCAAGGGTTGCCATCTTAGGCTTTACCTTTAAGGAAAACTGTCAGGATACGCGCAATACCAAGGTGTTTGACATCGTCAAAGAGCTTCGTGAGTATGGGATTGAGCCGACGATTTTTGACCCAGTGGCAGATGCCGAAGAAGCAAGGAAGTTTTATGGCATCGACGTTAAGCGTGAAGGGCAGCTTTGCCGGATGGATGCCTTGATTGTCGCCGTGGCACATGATGTGTTCAAGACTTACGATATGGAGATGTTGAACGCTTTTTACCAAAAGGGAGAAAAGGTCTTGGTCGACGTCAAGGGGCTATTTGACAAAGAGTCATTCAAAGCAGCGGGTTATCATTATTGGAGACTGTGACATGGATTATCGAGATATAACGTTTGAAAAAGATACGACATTTTTGGTGACGGGAGGCGCAGGTTTCATTGGTTCAAACCTCTGTGAAGCCATTCTTTCGATGGGCTATACGGTACGCTGCCTCGACGATCTTTCGACGGGAAAGCAAGAGAATATCGATGCCTTTTTAGACCATCCGCACTACACTTTTATCAAGGGCGACATCAAGGATGCAGCGACGTGTGAAAAGGCATGTGAAGGCGTGGATTTCGTTTTGCATCAAGCGGCTTGGGGAAGCGTTCCGAGAAGCATCAAGATGCCGGTCTTTTATGCACAGAACAATATCATCGGTCAGATTCACATGCTGGAAGCTGCGAAAAAAACTGGTGTTAAGAAGTTCATCTATGCGTCGAGCTCTTCGGTCTATGGCGATGAGCCGAACCTTCCCAAAAGAGAGGGGCGGGAAGGTCATCGCCTTTCTCCGTATGCCGTGACAAAGTTCGCCAATGAAGAGTATGCGGCGCAGTATACGCGCCACTATGGACTGGATACCTACGGCATGCGTTACTTCAATGTCTTTGGTCGCCGCCAGAATCCAGACGGCGCCTATGCGGCAGTCATTCCAAAGTTCTTAAAGACATTGCTTGCCGGACAGGCACCGACCATCAACGGCGATGGCTCGCAGTCGAGAGACTTTACCTATATCGACAATGTCATTCAGGCAAATCTTCTCGCCTGCAAGGCACCGCACGAAGCGGCAGGCGAGGCGTTTAACATCGCATATGGCGGGCGCGTACATCTTCTCGACCTCTATCATACGCTGGCAAGGGCGCTCGACATGGATATCGAGCCAAACTTCGGTCCGCCGCGTGCAGGCGATGTCATGCACAGCAATGCCGATATTTCCAAGGCGAGGACACTGCTCAAATACGATCCAGATTTTTCTTTTGAAAAGGGAATTGAACTCGCCATCGCTTGGTATAGAGAACATCTATGAGTTTTCTGCCGTGCGGCGGCGTTGTTTCTGATGTATGAGAAAGGTATGAAATGGCCGCAAGACGATTGAAAAAGCTCTGTTATCTGCCGGCATATGCCGTGGCAATCCGCGCATGCGGCACAAAAGAACCCTTCCGGGTAAAATACCCGCGTTGGAACGAATGGTATGCCGATCCTTTCGTCTGTACCGATCAGGGAAAGAGCTATGTCTTTGTAGAGCGCATGAATTCGTATCACCTCGACGGTGAGATTGCAGCTGCACCGATCATAAATGGAGAGATTGGTGACTTTAAGGTGGTTCTGCATGAGCCGTTTCACCTATCCTTTCCGAATGTCTTTCTTTGGCGGGACACTTGGTATATGCTCCCCGAAAGTAATATGGCAGGCGAACTCCGCCTCTATCGGGCGCTCAACTTTCCCTATGATTGGACGCTGGACACGGTCATGTGGAAGGCGCGAAAACTTGTCGATCATGCGCTCTTTCCGCAGGACAATGGTTTTCTTGTTGTGACGCACGATGTGACGGATGCAAAGCATAGGAGAAACCGAATGCTTGCGCTTGATATGCAGAAGAAAAAGGTGAGAGAGATTTTTCCCAAGGGCAGCTGGTGCAGGGAACGTCCCGGCGGAACATTTTATCAGGAAGGCGGGAAATGGCGTCACGTCATTCAGGATTGTCAAAAGGCGTATGGAGATTATCTGCATGTTTACGAAGTCGATGCGATTTCAGAAGCTGTATTTG
>CAUVCH010000160.1:0-3066 GCA_963550265.1 uncultured Mitsuokella sp.
ATCACCCATATCGTCTTCACTCATATCCCCCTGCAAAATGATATTGACCCTGAGAGCCTCTTTTTCTGGAACATAGGTTGCCGAATAAAATTCAGGGTAGGAGACGAGAAGCGCTGCTAAAAATTCAATCGCCGATCTCTCTTTTTCACTACCAGTGATCTTATTTTTAAGGAAAGAACATCCAAACATCGTGTTCCCTTTCTCAAAATGAAAAGAGGGGCATAAGAAAGACCCTGCACCCCTCTTTTCATTTCTTATTTTGCGTAATCGATGACGCGGGTCTCGCGAATAACCGTAGCCTTGATCTGCCCCGGATATTCGAGCTCGTCTTCGATCTTCTTGACGATATTGTGCGCCAGCGTGATAGCCTCTGCATCGTCCACTTTATCCGGACGAACCATGACGCGAATCTCACGCCCTGCCTGAATGGCAAAGCAGCGCTCTACGCCGTCAAAGGATTCTGCGATACCCTCGAGGCTCCTGAGCCGCTTAAGATATGACTCAAGACTCTCACGCCGCGCACCAGGGCGCGCCGAGGAGACAGCATCTGCCGCCGCGACGAGGACAGATTCGACACTTGTCGGCTCGACGTCACCATGATGCGATTCAATCGCATTGATGACTTCCTTCGACTCCTTGTACTTGCGTGCAAGGTCTGCACCGATCTGAATGTGCGAGCCTTCGACTTCATGGTCGATGGCTTTGCCGATGTCATGCAAGAGACCGGCGCGCTTTGCAAGCGTCACATCACAGCCGAGCTCTGCTGCCATGATCCCCGCGAGATGCGAGACTTCTACGGAATGATTGAGCACGCTCTGCCCGTAACTTGTACGGTAGCGCATACGGCCAAGAATTTTGACAAGTTCCGGATGGATGCCGTGCACCCCTGCATCAAAGATTGCCTGCTCGCCCGCTTCCTTGATGCGCACATCGACTTCATGCTTCGCCTTTTCGACCATCTCTTCGATACGTGCTGGATGGATGCGCCCATCTTGGATGAGCTTTTCAAGCGCGATGCGCGCGATTTCGCGGCGCACGGGGTCGAACCCCGAGAGCAGTACAGCTTCCGGCGTATCGTCGATGATGAGATCAATGCCGGTTAGCGTCTCCAGTGTGCGGATATTACGACCCTCACGGCCGATGATTCGCCCCTTCATCTCGTCATTTGGAAGAGCGACGACAGAGACAGTCGTCTCTGCTACATGATCTGCCGCACAGCGCTGGATAGCAATGGATAGGATTTCCCTCGCCTTTTTGTCCGAGGCTTCTTTAATCTGCTGCTCGCATTCCTTGATTTTGATCGCCTTTTCATGGCTGAGCTCGCCTTCCAGCTCGTCCATGATGATCTGACGCGCCTCATCTGCGGTCAACCGCGAGATGCGCTCAAGTTCCGTTCGCTGCTTCTCCTGCATTTCATTCACGGCAGCTTGTATGCGGTCAACACGCGCCTCTTTCTTTGCAATCTGCTCTTCTTTCTTTTCGAGAGAATCAAGCTTCCGATCAAGGTTTTCTTCTTTTTGAACGACACGACGCTCTTGGCGCGATATCTCTTGACGGCGTTCCCGGGTCTCCTTGTCGAGTTCCTGGCGCAGCCGGTGAATATCTTCCCTAGCTTCGACCATGGCTTCCTTTTTCTTTACTTCGCCATGCTCTCTCGCTTCGTCGACAATGCGTTTTGCTTCCTCTTCCGCAGAGCCAATCTGCGCTTCTGCTGTGCGCTTGCGTGCTGCATAGCCGCCGCCCGCGCCAAGAAGCACCGCAACGATGCCGACGATAATTACTTCAGCGATATCGTTCACCCCCTTTTTTCATATATTTATAATGCTTTAGAACCATACTTTGCTATTCTACTGGTTTTTAGAAAGAGTGTCAAGAAAAACCGGCATACGTAAAAAGGGCTTGGCGGACTCTTAAACGAGCTGCCGCTTGAACGAAAGAAATCCGCCGGGGCATACCGTGCATTTCCCCCACTTGCTTCACTAGAATTTGCTTAAAAGCATCACATTCTCCCGTAATATTTATGATAGAACCCGTTTAGACTTGACACTGCTCGCTTTCCCTATAATATAGTGAAGTAATGAATTCTATAAAAATAGGAGAGCTACATGATTTTATCTATCGACATTGGCGGGACTGCAGTGAAATTCGGCATTCTTGATCCTATAGGAACCTTCCAAGAAAGAGGCGAAGTGCCAACCGAGGCGGCGAAGGGTGCAAAGGCTCTGAAAGAAAAGATAGGAACACTCATCCAACATGTCCGTGAAACGCACGACATCAAAGGTGTCGCCATTGCAACAGCAGGTATCGTAGACGAAGAAGCGGGGCGCGTCGTCTACGCACTCCCTTCCACTTGGCCTGGCTACAGCGGAACCAATTGGAAGAACTTCATCGAAACGAACTTTCACTTGCCAGTCGTTGTAGAAAATGACACCAACGCCGCAGCGCTTGGCGAACTTACCTTTGGCGCGGCAAAAGATACAGAGGACTTTTTTATGCTGACGATTGGCACGAGCATCGGCGGCGCACTCGTCTTAAACAAAAAAATCATTCATGGCGCAGCAAAGTGCGCAGGAGAAATTGCTCTGATGCATGTACCAGAAGGAATACTTCACGAATGTGCATCGGCAAGCGCTCTCCTCCGCTCGGCAGAAAATGAAAAGCACTTAGCAAAAAATTCACTTGATGGCCGCGCCTTCTTTTCCCTGTTGGAAAAGGGCAATCCACTAGCGGAAAACGCAGTAAAGAAATATGCGGATGCACTTGCAGGCGGTATTTCAAATATAGCAAGTGTGCTCAATCCGCCGCTCTTTGTGCTTGGCGGCGGCATTATGGCAAAGGGCGCTCACATCCGTCCATATCTATTACAATCACTTAAGAAGCGAATGCTTCCCATTGTCTTTAACCATACGCATATTGCCTTTGCCGTCTGTGGAAATAATGCCGGTCTGTTGGGAGCAGCTTCCCTCATGTTTAGGCAATTCGGTCAGACGAAGTGCTGATGACAGCGATAGTGACATGATCTGCACTGCAAAAGTGATGAAGGTTTACGAAATTTTGTCTTATACA
>CAUVCH010000161.1:0-3051 GCA_963550265.1 uncultured Mitsuokella sp.
ATGCTCGAGGTGCGTATGTGCCGCATTCTTTGCAATGATGCCTACGCTATCCCGATCAACCATCAAGGCGTGCGATGCACCACGCGAAAGGGATTCTAAGCCAAGTGCGCCAGAACCAGCGAAGAGGTCGAGCACACGCCGATCTCGGACTTTGTCACCCAAGATATTGAAAACCGATTCCTTGACGCGATCCGCCGTCGGCCGCGTCGTCATGCCCTTGGGTGCCAGCAGCCGTGCGCCGCGCGCCGATCCCGTGATGATTCGCATTCCCTCTCCTTAATATGCACACGTGATATTGTGCGTAATTTTTATTATATGTTATACTAGCATACAATAAAAATCTGAAGTTATTCTAAAGAATCGGAGAACGCTTGTGAAAAAATTTTTCTGCAAAAGCTGGCATCTCTTCATCCTCGCACTTCTCGTGCTCGCGCTTGTTTTTCCTCTCTTCCCAAATACCACGGAGACTGTTCCGCAAGAAAATTTGCCTGCCAAGAGGCGTATTCTTCTCGTCCCCCTTGACGGACGCCCCCCCTGTAAGAAATTCGTCATCGAACTCGGAAAAATCGCAGATGTAGAAGTCATGACACCGCCGACAGAACTTCAAGACTATTATTCCGAGCCAGGAAAGACAAGAGAAATGCAGACATGGCTGCGGCAGGAAGCACCAAAAGCAGATGCCGTCATCCTTTCCATAGACCAACTCCTCTATGGCGGGCTCCTAGCCGCACGCGAAAAGGAAATTTCTCCGGCAGATGAGACGGCGCTTTTCGAGACACTCCACGCACTCCGCCAAGAAAATCCAGCGCTTCCCCTCTATGCTTTTTCCATCCTTCCACGCCTTCAGCCCCCTGATTTCATTGATGGTTATGACGAGCGGCGCGATATTGTAAAATATTCACGCCTTGTCGGTGAGGAAGCAGCGGGAAAAGCGGTGGATACTACAGAGATTGCACGCCTAAAAGCTGCCATTCCAGCAAAAAGCCTTGACCGATATCTCGCCCGTTATACCGACAGCGAACGAGTCAACCGCACGCTGATCGGTCTTGAAAAAGAAGGTGTTCTCACGCGCCTTATCCTCGGACAGGATGACGGCGAGCCTTACGGCATCCCGAACATTGAAAAGTTTAATCTTATGGCAAGCATCAAAGACGCAGGGCTTACCGATCGCGAAGTCTTCCTCACCCACGGTGCCGATGAAATAGCCATGACACTCCTAACCGCTTGGGTCCTTGAAACGAGGGGCGAACATCCAAGCTTCTATTTAAAGTATGCCGACGCCTCCATGAAAGACATCGTCATGCCCTATATGGCAGTCAGTACAGATGAAAGTATCCGCGAGAAAATCGCGCTGATCGGCGGAAGCGTCACAGAGACACAAGAAGACGCGGATATTCTTCTCGCTGTCAATGCTGCAAAGAGCGAATCCGATACCCTGAAGAGCCGTCTCCCACTTGCTGCATGGCTGAAGGAAAGCGCCTCCGAAAAACCTACGGCACTCATCGATACCAGCTATCACTTCGAGGAAAAAGAGACCGTCCTTCCCCTCCTCATACGTGAAAACTTCCCACTTTCAATGCTGGCCGCTTATGCCGGCTGGAATACGATGAGCAACACAGCCGGCACTGCTGTTGCCGCTGCCGCGCTGCATGATGGAATCGACAGCGATGATGACGCTATCGCCTCTCCGCAAAGAGGAAGCAGAATCACACGCAGGAGAAGAGCCTCTCTAACCTTCCTTGAAAATCGCATATTGGAAGATAACTTTTACCTAAAGACTGGCATTACCGACGTCAACCGTGCACTAAAAAAAGCCGGTTATGTCAACACAGCAGATTTGGACCTCACAAAAAATTACCGCTATGCAAACTTCATGCTGCAGGAGGAAATGCGGGCGCGCACAAGGCTGTACAAAAATACACCATCCTTCCACGCCCCCCTTTTCCTTGGCAATGAAGCTTTCGAACCAAAAGACCTCCGCTTCACGGCAGCCTTTCCTTGGCCTAGAACCTTTGAGATCGATCTTGAAACCACACCGATTATCGAATTATTCAAGACAAAATAAACGAATCAGCTCCATCGCAGCATCACCGTATCCTCGAGGGAAGGATGCCAATGCCGCAGACAATGCCGAAAAAGGCAAGAGCAAGGGTGATGTTTCTCCGCAGGATATCCATTTCGCCAAGACCTGTCCAAGGAATAGTAACGGCAAGCGTGACGAGGGCAATACTCATGACTTGACCGATGAGCCGAACGGTCGCCAGAACAGAAGACGCCATGCTGTAATACTCTTCCGGTACAGAGCTCATAATCGTATTGTTATTCGGCGCAGAGAAAAAAGCAAAGCCAAGGCCAATGACAATCAGGCACGGAATCAGCCCATATATTTCACTGTTATGTGTTTCATAGGCGAGAAAGAAGAGACCAATCGTTGTTAAAGCCATGCCGAAAGAGGATAGGAGCGAGGCCGGGTATTTATCGGAGAGCTTGCCGGTCATAGGAGAAAAAACAGACATAACAATGGCTTGTACAAGTAGGAGAAACCCCGCTTCACCTGCGCGCAGCCCTATGACAGACTGCAGATAAAGTGACAATAAAAAGCTGATAGCAAATGTCGAAGCATAATTCATCATCGATGCAAGGCTCGAGCAGGTAAAGGTTTTGTTGACGGTAAAGATACGGACAGAAAGCATCGGCTCCTTGGCACACCATTCTCTACGGATAAATAGGATGCCAAAGACAATCCCTGCCGCAATGCAGAGGGGGGCATAAGGGTCTTGCACAAGTTCGGATAATCCATAAACAAAGAGCAGCGCGGCAATACCGTAGAGAATGGCACCCAGATAATCCCGCTTTGCCCCTGCTTTCCCAAGCCACGGTTCTTTCATTAATGCCTTTGCCGTAAGAAATACGCAGATACTCATCACGCCAACGAGATAGAAAATACTCTGCCAGCCAAGCGTATCGTTTAGGAAACCGCCGAGCACAGGTCCCATGGCCAGGCCTGCATAGACCATGCCCGTCATCCATCCCATCGCCATGCCGCGCGTC
>CAUVCH010000162.1:0-3049 GCA_963550265.1 uncultured Mitsuokella sp.
TTGTGACCTCCTCGATGTCAACGAGACACTCTAACCAACTGAGCTATAACCCCATGTCGTAACGACAAGATGTATTATACGGCAATCCATTTCGAAAGTCAATAGCTTTTTTTACTTTTCAGACAAAACTTCTCAAATTTTTATTTGATGTGATTGAAAGCACGCTTGCCAGGATAGTAAGCGCTGTGTCCGCAAGCCTCTTCGATACGGAGAAGTTGGTTGTATTTTGCGACGCGCTCAGAGCGGGACGGTGCGCCCGTCTTGATCTGACAGGTGTTCAATGCCACAGCAAGGTCTGCAATTGTCGTGTCTTCCGTCTCACCGGAACGATGAGAGACGACTGCTGTAAAGCCTGCCTTATGTGCCATTTTGATTGCTTCGAGCGTCTCGGAGAGCGTGCCGATCTGGTTGAGCTTGATGAGAATCGAATTGCCGCAGCCGAGCTCGATGCCCTTTTTCAGACGCTTGGTATTCGTGACAAAGAGGTCATCGCCGACAAGCTGAACCTTATCGCCAAGCTCCTTCGTCATCTGCTGCCAGCCTTCCCAATCCTCCTCATCAAGACCATCTTCGAGCGAGTAGATCGGGTACTTCTCGATGAGGCTCTTCCAATGTGCGATAAGCTCTGCCGAAGTGAACTCCTTACCGGACTTCGGCTGCTTGTAATGCCCCTTGCCCTTTTCGCTCTTCCACTCAGAAGCTGCGGCATCCATCGCGAGGACAAAATCGCGCCCCGGTTCATAGCCCGCATCTTTGATCGCCTGGCAGATGTGCTCAATCGTATCCTCATCGCTTGCGAGATTCGGCGCAAAACCGCCCTCATCGCCGACGGCTGTCGTGTTGCCCTCCTTCTTCAACAGTGCCTGAAGCGCATGGAAGACTTCCGTCGCCCAGCGAAGCCCTTCCGAAAAGCTCGGCGCTCCTGCCGGCATAATCATAAACTCCTGCGTATCGACGGAGTTTGTCGCATGTGCGCCGCCGTTTAGGATGTTCATCATCGGCACGGGAAGCGTCGTTCCCTGAAGACCGCCTAGGAAGCGATACAGTGGGATATCTTCTGACTTTGCCGCTGCTTTTGCTGCCGCAAGAGAGACCGCGAGAATAGCGTTTGCACCAAGTTTCGACTTGTCCTCTGTTCCGTCAAGCTCCAGCATAATGCGATCGACCGCATAGATGTCCGAAGCATCCTCGCCGATAAGCGCCGGTGCAATGATCTCGTTGATATTTGCGACTGCCTTTGTAACGCCTTTGCCGCCAAACTTTGATTTATCGCCGTCGCGAAGCTCAAGTGCCTCAAACTCCCCCGTAGAAGCCCCGGAAGGCGAAGCTGCCCGGCCGACAGAACCATCCGAAAGTGTAACCTCTGCCTCTACCGTAGGGTTGCCGCGCGAATCAATAATCTGACGCCCGATGACCTGCATGATTTTCAAATATTCTTTCATATTTCTCTACCTTTCCGTAAAAAATCGAGTATTTCTTTCGTACAGGATAAAGCATATCACATAAGCGATTGATTTTCAATAATGATAAAAGGAAAAGTGCGTGGATACAACACGCATAGCAGAATTCACATCCATGCGCTTACCGTTTACTTCTTCAAAGCGCTGAGGTCGAGTTTATCGAAATCCTTCAGGAAGCCTTCCAGCTGCTTGACAATCTCTGCTGTGCCGCCAGCTTTCCGGCTCTCGACGTTGAGCGGCATAACAGGGTCGTGCAGGCTCATGCGCAGCAGTGCCCAGCCATCGGGGAAGATGAGGCGAACGCCTTCGTAATTCGGGTCAGCAGCCTTGATGCCCTGTTCAGCAGCGCGCACCTGAAAGGCTTCGAGAACATTTTTACCGTAGGTTTTAAAATTTTCATCCTTGATTTTCAGACGGTATTCACTTGCCTCTGCCGGTTCGCCAAGGTCTTTGACAAGCTCGGCGAGCCCCTTGCCCTTTTCCTTCTGCTTCCTTGCGGCAATGAGAAGCTTGACCGCAAGGTAGGCACCATCATCCAAGAAATAGTTCTCACTGAGTGCGCCGTGACCGCTCGTCTCAATGGCAAGCGGAGACTTCGTCCCCGCAGCATTCAAACGGATGCACTCGTCGATGACATTCTTGTAGCCGCGCTTAAAGCGAAGGTGCTTCAGAGCAAGCTTTCTCTCAAGGAAGACGGTGAGTTCGTCACTCGTGACAGAATCCGTGACAATGGTGCTGCCGTGGTTTTCCGGCGCTAAGATTGCCGCCATCATAGCAATGAGTGCATTGCGGCTGATTTCCTTGCCGTTTTTCAGCACGGCGCCCATCCGGTCGACGTCGGTGTCAAAGATAAGCCCGAGGTCAGCGCGTGCATCGAGAACAGCCTTTTTTATCGCTGCCATCGCCTGATGATTTTCGGGGTTCGGAATGTGGTTTGGAAAATGACCGTCTGGCTCCAAGAAGACACTCCCGGAAGTATCTGCGCCCAAGCGCCCGAGAACCTGCGTCGCAAAGAAGCCGCCCGCACCGTTGCCGGCATCCACAACAATATGCATGCCTTTAAGCGGCGTCTCGCCTATACCGATGCCTTGACGAATCTTCTTTCTGAGATGGTGACAGTACCGCTCCATGAGATTGTAACGCTGCACTTTGCCAAGATCGCCCGCAAACTCCGGCACGCGAACGGCGGCTTTTAAAATAGCCTCGATATCCGCATGCTCGACGCCGCCTTCCTTCGTAAAGAATTTCATACCATTTCGATTGAAGGGAAGATGGCTTGCCGTAATCATGATCGTGCCGTCCATCTTCGTCTCTGGAAAGACCGTCGCCATGAACATCGCAGGCGTCGAAGCAAGGGAGCAGTCCACTGCGACGCAGCCCGCATATGTCAATGCCGAAAAAATAGCTTTCTTCAACGCGCCTGCCGAGATGCGCGAATCATGCCCTACCGCAATGCGCAGCTCGCTCTTCTTCTTTCCCGTGCGCTCTGCAAGAAAATCCAAGAAGCCAGATGCGATGCGGTTTGCCGCCTCGGCAGAAAGTGTCACCGGCTCGCCTGCCACGCCGTCAACTGCCACGCCGCGCACATC
>CAUVCH010000163.1:0-3011 GCA_963550265.1 uncultured Mitsuokella sp.
CGACGAAAAATGTTACATAGATGATTTCTGTTCGATGGTCAGGAGAGATGCCGCAGATTCTCTTTATGCTTTTCGGTTAAAGCTGCATGTGCCAGTAGATCCGGACGTTGCGCCTTTGTAGTCTTAAGCGCCGCCTCACGCCGCCATGTACGTATTTTTGCATGATCTCCCGAAAGAAGGATGTCGGGAACCGCATTTCCTTCGAATTCCCTGGGACGCGTATACTGCGGAAAACCTAGAAGTCCATCGTAGAAAGAATCGGTCGGTGCCGAATCGTCATCACCTAAGACACCTGGAAGCATTCGGGAGACAGCATCTGTAACGACCATCGCTGGAAGCTCGCCGCCGGTCAGGACGAAGTCACCGATGGAAAGACGCTCGTCGGCAAGGTTATAGATGCGCGCATCAAAACCTTCGTAATGTCCGCATATAAAGATGAGCTGGCGATAGGCTGCCAGCTCCTTTGCCTTTTGCTGGGAAAAAATCGTTCCCGAAGGATCCATAATAAGGATGCGTCGATTTTCAGCATATGCTTCCGTTCGAGAAAGCAAGTCACGCACCGCGCAATACATGGGTTCCGGCTTTAGTACCATGCCAGCACCGCCGCCAAACGGCGCGTCGTCAACATGGCGATGTTTATCAAGGGAAAAATCGCGAAAATTTGTATAATGGATGTCGAGAATGCCGCTATCAATCGCTCGTTTCGTAATGCTTTCGCCAAACGGTCCCGAAAACATTTCTGGGAAGAGTGTGACCATATCAATCCGCATCCTAAGCCTCCTCTGGCATCTCGACAAGCATCGTACCTGCTTCTAAGTCGATATTCTTGACAACAGCCTTGAGTGCAGGGATAAGATGTTCCCTGTTGTCTTTATCGTGCACAACATAGACATCATTACTGCCCGTACGCAAGATATTATCAATCTGCCCAAGACAGACGCCTCGGGTGTCTGTCACGCTTAATGAGATCGAAAGCATAGAACTCGCCCTCGTCAAGCGGCGCAGCTTCACTGCGGGCAACGGTCAATAATTTGTTTGTCAGGCACATGGCATCCTCGCGAACAGAATACTCACGAAACTTCATCAAAATGTATTGCTTATCATATCTGACCTGTTCGACATGCAAGAGTTCATCATCGACCATAACAGATTTCATGGAAGCGAATCGCTCGATAAAATCGGTCAGGGGGATGATGCGCATTTCACCATGAATACCATGTGCTGCGCCAACTTTCCCGATCGTGATGCGGTCTTTAACCGCGGATTGCGATAATTTTGTCATCTTCCACCAAGATTTCTACATTCATGAGTTCGCGCATATCATCGCCAATATGAACTTCAACTTGACGCTCTAGCGTTCCCTGTACGATTTCTGCACCGAAGACGAGTTTTTCCATCTCGTCCTTACGCTGCTGTGCCTGCTCACAAAAATCAGCACGCTTTTGAAGTGCTGAATCAAAGTGCTGACGGGCGGAGTCCAGGCGCTGCCTATCGGCAGCTGTCGGGTTCAAAACGGTATTTTCCTGCAGCGAGCGTTTTTTCTCAATCTCAAGCTGCTGCATCTCAAGTTCAGCACGCTTAATATCTTCATCCAAGTCTTTTAAAAGCTTTGTCTTCAACTTTTCTGTGAGTTTCGCCTTGATAGTCACAGGCATATTGAGCACGATCGAATCCATAGATAGCACCTCTTTCTCCAATATTTCAATGATCTATATATAGAAAAGCGGCATTGACAAAGCAATGCCGCTCACAAGGAATCCCAGGAAATAAAAGTTAAGCAGACGCTAATCAAAGGAATCTGTCAGCAATTCTTCAATCCTATGGCGCCGGCTCTCTGCCTGGTATCCTATTCAGTTGATCTCAACGGAGACCTTCTGATTCTGCCGGGTTGCTGCCGCTTTTACGACCGTGCGCAAAGCTTTAGCAATACGCCCTTGCCGTCCGATGACTTTACCCATATCATCCTCTGCCACGTGGAGATTGAGAAAGAGTTCTCCTGCTTCCTCATGTTCGTCCACGGTAACATCGCTTGGATGATCGACTAAGGATTTGGCGATAACTTCAACAATTTCTTTCATGCTGCAGTCTTCTCCAATCACTTTGCATTCCTCGCCGCAGCAAACTTAGCCATGATTCCCTGCTTGCTGAGAAGATTTTTGACGGTATCCGTCGGCTGTGCGCCCATGCTCATCCAATCAATGACCTTTTCCTCATCGACATTGACAAGTGCCGGCTGCTGAGAAGGATCGTAGTTGCCGAGAACTTCAATAAAGCGACCGTCGCGCGGTGCACGAGAATCAGCAACAACAATACGGTAATATGGGTTTTTCTTAGCTCCCATACGATTCAGACGAATCTTTACTGCCATGTAAACTCACCACCTTTCGAGTGATATCTTATTTCATGAACGGCAACTTGGAAAGGCCTAGCCCCGCTAGTCCGGAAAGCCCAGAAAGTCCCTTCTTGCCACCTTTCATCGATTTCATCTTCTTCATCATTTTGCGCATCTCGCCGAACTGCTTCAAGAGTTTGTTTACATCTTGTACGCGTGTACCAGAGCCGCGAGCGATACGCTTTCTATGACTGCTCTTAATAATGGAAATATCCGCGCGCTCTTTCGGTGTCATCGAACGGATAATGGCCTCAATTCGGCGCATTTCCTTGCCATCGAGGTCAACATCTTTATCTGCAAGTTGTTTTTTTAAACCGCCAAGTCCTGGAATCATGCCAAGGATGGAATCAAAAGAACCGAGCTTTTTAATCTGCTGCATCTGGTTTAAGAAGTCATCCAGCGTAAATTCATTTTTACGCAGCTTCTTTTCCATCTCCTCAGCTGTCTTCTGATCGAAGGCTGTCTGCGCTTTTTCCACAAGAGAGAGCACATCGCCCATGCCGAGAATACGCGATGCCATGCGATCGGGGTGAAAGGCTTCAAGAGGCTCGATCTTCTCACCCATGCCGATAAACTTAATCGGTATCCCTGTCACTGCCTTGATAGAAAGTGCCGCGCC
>CAUVCH010000164.1:0-2988 GCA_963550265.1 uncultured Mitsuokella sp.
GTGATGCCTATATTTCTTTACAGGAAGCCTCCTACGAGCTTCGTGATTACGGCGAGCAGATAAGTTTTAGTCCGGAAAAGCTCAATAAACTTCAAACGCGAATGGATACGCTTTATAAGCTCAGGAAGAAGTACGGTGCGACGGTTGCCAATGTGCTTGCCTACCAGAAAAAGCTGCGTGAAGAGCTCAACCGTCTGGAAAACTATGATTCTTCTATGGATGCGATGAAGCGAGAGATTGCGAAGCGCTATCAAATCGTGAAAGAAAGGGCGGTGGCAGTGACAAGGGCGCGTGAAGAAGCGGCGAAGTGCTTGGGAAGCGCTATTGAAGAACAGCTCTATGCGCTCAGCATGCCAAAGGCAAAGCTTCGCATTGCCGTCGAAGCTGCGGAAACTTATGGAAAGACAGGGCATGATGTCGTCCGTATTTATTTTTCTGCAAATGTTGGTCAGGAAGAAAGGCCGCTGCAAAAGGTGGCGTCGGGCGGAGAGCTTTCTCGCATTGCGCTGGCTATCAAGTCGGTTTCGGCAGCACATGATGGCGCTGCCACGAGTATGGTATTTGATGAGATTGATACGGGTATCGGTGGACGCACGGCGCAGATGGTAGCTGAGCGTATTGCATGCATCGCACATTACAAGCAAGTGCTCTGTATCACACACTTACCGCAGATTGCAAGCATGGCAGACGAACATCTTTATATCGCAAAGAAGACAGAAGGCGACAGTACTGTGACATGTGTTCATACGCTTGTGGAACGTGAGCGCATCCGAGAGATCGCCCGCATGGCATCTGGGACAGAGATCACAGCGGCGTCTCTTGATAACGCGCAGGAGATGGTAAAGCGAGCAAGAATCAAGAAACAAATGCTGTGCCAAAAAATCGTATAGAAAATATCTGCAAAGGCGATAGACGGAAAAGGAGGCGTTTTTAGTGAAAAGTGAGGAAAACGAAAAGGATTTTGTTGAAACGAAGCGCAACGGAAAAAGCGTATATGACGGCAGCCTCTTGCACGTTATATGCGATACGGTAACACTTCCCAATGGGAAAACGGCAACACGCGAATGGATAAAGCACCCGGGCGCCTCTGCTGTCGTGCCTTTTCTGCCGGATGGAAGCATCATTCTCGTCCGTCAGTATCGTTACCCTATCGAAGCTGTAACGCTCGAGATACCCGCGGGAAAACTCGATGCACCGGATGAAGATCCGATGGATTGCGCAAGGCGTGAGCTCTCCGAAGAGACGGGGTATGATGCGGGTCATCTTGAAAAGCTCGTGACAACTGCGACGACCGTCGGCTTTTCAAACGAGAGGATTCATATCTATCTCGCAGAGGAAATGACGGCTGGAAAGCAGCATACGGATGCGGATGAATTTATCAACGTCGTTCGTATGCCGCTGAAAAAAGCTGTGGAACTGGTGAAGGACGGAAGTATATGCGATGCGAAATCTATGGTTGGCGTCCTACTTCTCTGGGAACGCGAGCAGGCAAAGAAATGATATAGGAGTAAGATATGTTTGACTTCGATATTATGAGTTTTATCGCCGGGCTGCCAGGGCTCATCCTGGCGATGGCAGTGCATGAGTATGCACATGCACGCGCCGCAGTCGCACTCGGCGATATTACACCGCGCATGACGGGACGGCTGACGCTTAATCCACTGGCGCATATCGACCCCATCGGTCTTTTGATGCTCATCCTTGCCCACTTTGGTTGGGCAAAACCTGTCATGATTGACCCGCGTAACTTCAAGAACTATAAGCGAGACGATATCCTTGTATCCCTTGCGGGACCTGCAGCAAATCTCCTCCTCGCTTTTCTGACACTGGTTGTGCTCCTCATCTACAGTAAATTCTTCGGCCGCATGAGTCAGGGAACGTACCTTGTCCTTCAGCTTATCGTTCTTTACAATATCAACTTTGCGATCTTTAACATGATTCCCTTGCCGCCGCTGGATGGTTCACATATCCTAAAGCACTTTCTTCCAGCTCGCTATGCCTATCGATATGCACAGATTGAGCGATATTCCTTCTTTATTCTCATCGTATTCGTCATGACACCTGTTCTGACCTATATCTTGATTCCGCTGCAGCAGTTGGTGTGGTTTATCTTCCGTATGATACTCATGCCTTTTTTCGGCTGATTTGAACGATGTCTGATTATGAAGTAAAGCTTGAGGCATTCAAGGGACCGATGGATCTTCTTATGCATCTCATTGAAAAGAATAAGATCGACATTTATGACATTCCGATTGCTGAGCTTACGCAGCAATACCTTGCCTATATCGACAAGATGCGCGAATTCAATATGGAGGTTGCAAGTACCTTCCTCTTGATGGCGGCGACACTCCTTCAAATTAAATCGCGCATGATGCTCCCTAAGCGGGTACAGGAAGAAGATGAGGAGGAAGATCCGCGCATCTAACTCGTCCGCCGCATTCTAGAGTATCGAAAATTCAAGACGGTCAGCGGTCTTTTAACGGAGATGGCACAGACGGCAGAGCGATATATCGCGCGCGAACCGATAGACCTTCCTGTCCGGCGCCTTCCGCCGGGCAATCTTTCGCTGGCAGAGCTCATGAAGGCATTTCGTGCAGTACTTGCCGTCAAAGCGGATCTTTCGATTCCTTCCGTGCTTGTCACAAGCAATTCGTATCGCATGGAGGACAAGATGGAGGATATCTTGTCTCTCCTTCAACGAAACGGCAGTCGGCTGCTTTTTTCAGAGGCATTTCTTCACGGCACAAGGAACGAGTGCATCGCGTCCTTTCTAGCGCTTCTTGAACTTTTGAAGCTTCGGATGGTCACGGTTTATCAGAGCAGAAATTTTTCGGAGATCTACATCGCCATGAGAGAGGAGGCATCCTGATGGGAGATTTGCCGCTGAAAGAGCAG
The DNA here is from genome assembly GCA_963550265.1 of uncultured Mitsuokella sp. Taxonomy (GTDB): domain Bacteria; phylum Bacillota; class Negativicutes; order Selenomonadales; family Selenomonadaceae; genus AWVT01. Next base: position 2,896 of record CAUVCH010000164.1, read on the forward strand.
GACAGTTTGTTACTTCTTAAAAAAGAGCAGGGCAAGACATTGGATTCTGATGTTTTGGAAGCTGTTCTCTTTGCTGCGGGCGATCCGATTTCT
>CAUVCH010000165.1:0-2971 GCA_963550265.1 uncultured Mitsuokella sp.
CCCTAAAGGGCGGGGCTTTACGGCGCATTGGTAAAAAATCAAAGATGGCACGAGAAACAGACGAAAGGGGATCAAGGCTTTTGCCTTGACCCCCTTTCGTCTTTGCACAAGAGAATGACCGCATACGCCAAGGCTTCCGATCCCGCCCGTCCTGTCTTCATCTTATAGTCAGCATCACAAAGCGCAAGAAAGGCTCTCTTCAAAGTCTCTTCCTTAAATTCTACTGCTGCTCGCCCGAGACGCCCGGCGATATAGGGATTGAGATTCAAGGGCTTTGCCAGCGCACTGCCGTGAATACCCTGCTTTTGCAGCAGCAATGCCTGCCAAATCTGGCGCACATGGCGCGTCAAGACCGCTAGGATGACAGTGAAGTGCGTGCCGTCGTGCAGTTCACGCAGGAGAATTGTCATCGCCTTCTTGCTGCTGCGCTCGCTGATGGCATCGGCAAGCGCAAAGATAGAAATCTCGGGAACAGAAGCAAAGATGCTTTCAATTTCCCTCTTTCGAATCATCCGTTCACTCGAAAACAACGCGATTTTATCAAATTCCCTGTCGAGGTAAGAAAGCGAAATGTCCTTCATCATGCTGACTGCCGCAGCAAAGTAGGCTCTTGCGGCAGGCTCCAAAGTCTTGTTTATCGACTGCAGCTTTTCTCGCAGCCAATTATCAATGTTCCATGCGCGCACGGGAGCAGCCTCCAGAACAAGCCCTGCCTTTGCAACGGCTTTGTACAGCTTTCGCCGCTTGTCTGGCTTTTCCCGCATCTCAAAGATGAGAAAGACGCCTTCTGGCAGCGCGCCAAGTTCTTTTATGAGCCGCTCTTCGCTGGTATCCTTATGCTTCAGTGCATCGTCTGCTTGCTTTCCTTCCTTCAGCAACGCGCCAGGAGCGATGACGACGTTGATGGGAGAAAAAAGTGAAGTCGCACGCAGCGTCTCCAACACTTCCTCTGGATTTGCCGAAGCAGACAGCCGCGTGATAAGATTTGAATCCACACCATCTGGAAAGATGTGCTCGAGGATGCGCTTTCTGGCGCGTTCGATATAGTAAGATTCTTCACCTGCCAACAGATAGAGATGCAGGAGCTTTTCTTTTTCTAGAGCATCCATAAAGGCATGAAATGTCATAAATATCTATTCCTAATGCAAAATTTATCCGTTTTATTTTCTGAACTTCTGAGCCGCTCTTGTACCAAGAAAAAGCCTGTGCTTCCGGCATTCGCCGACCGCACAGGCTTTTCATGACTATTTCTTTGCTTGCCATCCTCGCAGAGGGAAGAAATTTTTCTGCGGGCTAACTAAGTGAAACCTCAGACCAATCCCTGCGCCATCATGATTTCGGCAACGCGAACGAATGCCGTGATATTTGCGCCTGCGACGAGATCATCAGCATCTGCATACTTTTCAGCACTCGCCTTTGCATTCTTATAGATGTTCGCCATGATGTCCTTGAGCTTGCTGTCGACTTCTTCAAACGTCCACGGAAGACGCTCGGAGTTCTGCGCCATCTCGAGGGCAGATACAGCGACGCCGCCGGCATTGGCTGCCTTTGCCGGAGCAAAGAGGACCTTATTATCCTGGAAGTACTGAATGGCATCAAGTGTCGAAGGCATATTCGCACCTTCGCCGACTGCCTGCACACCGTTTGCAACAAGCGCCTTTGCACTTTCAAGGTCGAGTTCGCCCTGTGTCGCACACGGCAGAGCAATGTCGCCCTTGACTGTCCAGACGCCCTTGCAGCCTTCATGATATTCTGCCTTCGGGCGCGCTTTGACGTATTCGCTGATACGAGCGCGGCGAACCTCTTTGATATCCTTCAACACGGCGAGGTCGATGCCGTCCGGATCATAGATATAGCCGTTCGAATCAGAGCAGGTGATGGGCTTTGCGCCGAATTGCTGTGCCTTTTCAATCGCATACGTCGCGACATTGCCTGCACCAGAGACAACAATGGTCTTGCCCTTCAAATCGATGCCCTTTGCGTCGAGCATATTCTTCACGAAATAGAGAAGACCGTAGCCAGTCGCTTCGGTACGAGCGAGCGAACCCCAGTAGTCCACGCGCTTGCCCGTAAGGACGCCTGCATCGTAACGGTCGCGAAGGCGCTTATACTGACCAAAGAGGAAACCGATCTCACGGCCGCCGACGCCGATATCTCCTGCCGGAACGTCGACATTTGGTCCGATGTGGCGCGCAAGCTCGGTCATAAAGCTCTGGCAGAAGTGCATGACCTCGTTATCGCTCTTGCCGTGCGGGTCAAAGTCACTACCGCCTTTACCGCCGCCGATGGGAAGACCGGTGAGCGCGTTCTTATAGACCTGCTCGAAAGCGAGGAACTTCAAGATGTCCAGCGTGACGGTCGGATGAAAGCGCAGACCGCCCTTGTACGGACCGATGGCAGAGGACATCTGAACGCGGTAGCCGCGGTTGATGTGCGTTACTCTCTTGTCATCCTGCCAAGGAACGCGGAAGGAGATGACGCGCTCCGGCTCGACCATGCGTTCAAGAATCTTGGCATCCTTGTATTCTGGATGCTCTTCGAGGACAGGAACAATTTTTTCAAGAACTTCCGTCGCCGTGTTAAGAAATTCCTTCTCCTGCGGATCGCGCTTTTTGATCAGCGCGAGGGTATCCGCTACATATTGCTTCATGTCTGCCAAAGAAATCGCTTCCTTTCATATCATATCTTCATTAAAAGTACAGCACAAATTGACGTACTCCCCATAGCTAAAGCTAGGGAATTCTGGGATGTTAGCGAACCTTGCCATAGAAAACATGGTCTTACGGGTTCTCTCCACAATGGACAACGCCCTGCCCATTTCATGGATCATTCTACCATAGATAGATGCTTGATACAAGATAGGCAATGTTGTCCACCTTCAGCTTGCGCAAATTCGGCGGACGCACCGCCTTATATCCCCAGTCCTAGAGAGCAGGGCTTTACGGGGCATTGGGTAAGACTTCTGCCAATA
>CAUVCH010000166.1:0-2969 GCA_963550265.1 uncultured Mitsuokella sp.
ACGAAGAAGCAGGCACAGGATGCGATTCGCGAGGAAGCGACGCGTTCGGGGCAGTTTTATGTCAATGAGCGCTGGCTCGGCGGCATGCTGACGAACTTCCAGACGATTCAGAAGCGCGTCTCGCGCCTGAAGGAACTCAAGGGAATGGAAGAAGACGGCACGTTTGAAGTTTTGACGAAGAAGGAAGTTCAGGTTCTTCGTCATGAGATGGATCGCCTGCAGAAATATCTCGGTGGTATTGAAGAGATGAAGAAGCTCCCGGGCGCACTCTTCATCGTTGATCCGCGCAAGGAGCGCATTGCGGTCGCAGAGGCTCGCAAACTCAACATCCCCATCGTCGCTATTGTTGACACGAACTGCGATCCGGACGAGATCGACTATGTCATTCCGGGCAATGACGACGCAATCCGCGCTGTTCGTCTCCTTACGAGCACGATGGCTGATGCTGTCCAAGAGGGTCAGCAGGGCGAAGGCAGCGAGACAGAAAAGGGCGAATAAGGAAACCTATGTGGGGGAAGGGAGCTTGTCCCTTCCTCTTTTTCGTTAAAAAAGCAGAGATAAGGAGAAAGATATGGCACAGATTACGGCTGCAATGGTCAAGGAACTGCGCGAGACGACAGGTGCTGGCATGATGGACTGCAAGAAGGCGCTTTCGGCAACGGACGGCGATAAGGAAAAGGCCATCGACTGGCTTCGTGAAAAAGGGATTTCAAAGGCAGAGAAGAAAGCCGGACGCGTTGCTGCGGAAGGCGCTGTCTTTGCTTGCGTCGACGGAAGTGTCGGCGTCATCCTCGAGCTGAACTGCGAGACGGACTTTGCTGCGGGCAATGAACAGTTCCGCACACTCGGCGATAAGATTCTCGCACACATTGCAAAGACAAATCCGGCGGATCTCGATGCGCTTCTTTCTAGCGACCTCGGCGGCAAGAAGGTTTCTGACCTCGTCACGGAAGCGACGGCGACGATTGGCGAGAAGATCTCGCTTCGCCGTTTCGTCCGCTATGAGAGCGCCGGCCGCATCGGCTCTTATATTCACATGGGCGGCAAGATCGGTGTCCTCGTCGACCTTTCCGGCGGCGATGAAGCCCTGGCAAAGGATGTGGCTATGCACATCGCTGCATCAAATCCACAGGCAATCGACCGCGCCGGCGTCGATGCTTCTGCTATCGAGCATGAAAAGGAAGTCCTTCGCAAGCAGGCACTTGAAGAAGGAAAGCCGGAAAAGATCGTCGACAAGATGGTTGAAGGCCGTATCAACAAGTTCTACAAGGAAGTCTGCCTCGTAGAGCAAGAGTTCGTCAAGGATCCGGACAAGAAGATTTCGGATGTTCTCGGCGGCAATGCAGTCAAGGCTTTCACGCGCTACCAGCTCGGCGAAGGTATTGAAAAGAAGCAGGAAGATTTTGCAGCAGAAGTTCAGGCCCAGCTGAAGTAAGCAACTGCGAAAAATAACGATGTTCTGCGGCAAAGGCTGCAGGCTATAGAAAAAGTCCCTACAGGTATCATCCTACAGGGACTTTTTATATACAAAAGAAGTCCGCCCGGGCATACTGTGCACTTTCTTCGCTTGCTTCATTAGGATTTGCTTAGGCGCATTGCATTCCCCCGTAATATTTATAAAGGTGTGCCTAAGCTCAAAGTATCTTAAAAAAGATAGATTTTCTATCAGATACATGGTACAATAACAGGCAAATGCAGGCGCGGTCAGCTGCCCGACGGTGCAGATGGACAGGAAGATATCGGGGATGCAGCGGCCTGCCAGCCCTTGCCTTTGTAGGTGAGAGCAGTTGACAGTAGAATGTTTATGATGTAAAGTAGATTGTTGGAGGGCAGCCGTTTTGAGTACAGGAAAATATAATCGCGTTGTCTTGAAACTGAGTGGGGAATCGCTCGCAGGGGATCAAGGCTTTGGCATCAATCCCAAAGTGGTCGAAGATATTGCCGTGCAGATCAAAGCCGTGCATGAGCATGGCATCGATGTCGCAATTGTCGTCGGCGGCGGCAATATCTGGCGCGGGCTTTCCGGCTCGGCAAAGGGAATGGATCGCGCGACGGCAGACTACATGGGGATGATGGCGACGGTGATGAATGCGCTAGCCCTTCAGGACGCCCTTGAAAAACTCGATGTCGATACACGCGTGCAGACAGCCATTGAGATGCGCCAGGTTGCCGAGCTCTACATTCGCCGCAAGGCGATTCGCCATATGGAAAAAGGGCGTGTCGTCATCTTCGGCGCAGGTACGGGCAATCCATATTTCTCAACGGATACGACGGCGGCACTTCGCGCAGCGGAGATCGAAGCGGATGTCATCCTCATGGCAAAGAAGGGGACAGACGGCATCTATGACAAGGATCCGAATAAGAATGCAGATGCAAAGAAGTTTGAGGCACTGAGCTATATCGAAATCATCCAGAAAGGGCTTGCTGTTATGGATACGACAGCGACGAGTCTCTGCATGGATAACAAGATTCCGCTCGTCGTCTTCAACATCGACGAGCATACAAACATCGTGCGCGCCGCACTTGGCGAGAAAATCGGAACGACGGTAGGAGGAAGTATTTAAATGATCGAAGAAATCCTTAGCTCTCACGAAGATCGCATGAAAAAGACGGTGGAGTCTCTGCGCCATGAGTACGGCTCCCTTCGCGCCGGACGGGCAACGCCGGCACTGCTTGATAAGGTCATGGTCAACTACTATGGAGCGCCGACACCGGTCAATCAGGTCGCAAAGGTCTCGGTACCGGAGGCGCGCATGATTTTGATTCAGCCGTGGGAAAAGACGGTGCTTCATGACATCGAAGTTGCGATCATGAAATCGGATCTCGGTCTTTCGCCGAACTCCGATGGCACGGCGATTCGCCTGGCGATTCCTGCACTGACGCAGGAGCGCCGTCAGGAGCTGGTCAAACAGGTTCCTTTTACAGTTAATTCAGACAATGTTTGCCCAAACTCTTCTGATATTGCTTCT
>CAUVCH010000167.1:0-2885 GCA_963550265.1 uncultured Mitsuokella sp.
GTTTATCTGCTAAAAATACTGGAGAAGAGGAGCGGATGATGAAGAGAGATTTGGCTGCGGCGATTCCCATGGTTCTTGCTGCCGCCTATAGCTTTCTGCTCGTTCCTTCTGTTTTAAGCGAGGCAGGTGCGCCGTTTTTGGGCGTTTACTTTGTTTCGGTGATCACTGCGCTCGTCGGTGCGCTGCTGATGGGAACTCTGCGCATTCCCATGCTTCTCGCGCCCAGTCTTGCCGTGACGGTTTTTCTCGTTGAAATACCGATTCTTTCGCATGGTATGAGCTGGCAGATTTCGCTTCTTGTCACGCTCGCTGCCGCGCTTGTCGCTTTCTTGCTTTCGTTTTTGCGGCGAATGGAAGCGGTCTTAGAAAAGCTGCCGCGCTCTCTTTCGGCGGGGCTTGGCACGGGGATTGCTCTCATGCTGATTGCATATGGTGGTATCACGGGCGACCTCATCGTGCGGGATCCTGTTTCTGTCATTACGCTTGGAAATTTTAAGACGCCGCTGACCATGCTCAGTTTTGTCGGCATCCTCATCTTCTTTGCACTTCGCGCGGCAGGTGTGCGTGCGGCGATTCTCATCAGCATGGGGATAGTAGCTCTCATCTCTTTTTGCGAAGGCTTCTGGGTGATTCCGCCGGATCCGTTTCTTCTTCCGGAAGGACTGGATCGAACGGCGCTTCAGTTTACGCTGACGGAAGGATGGAATGCTCTTCCTGTAGGCGACTATGTCAATCTCTTCGTTTTTCTGCTGCTCTACCTCATCCTTTGGACGCGGGGGAGCTTTGCGGTGTTTTTCCCCACAGGAGAAGGTGAGAAAGAAAAGGGGGATATGGCGAGAAAGAGCGCGGAAAAGGCAGTACGGCGTATCTACCTGCTCGGCGCACTTGCTGCCGTTTTGGGCGCGCCGCCGCTTGTAGCGGCACCTGAAACGGCAGCGGGGCGTGAGAAAGGTGCGGAACTCTCGCAGCGCGGCGGTTTCTTGCTCGCGGCACTGCTCGTTCCCTTTCTTTTCATTGAGCCTGTGCTCTATGAGATAACGACATTTCCTGCCTGCCTCGTTCCGGGGCTTGTGGGCGGCGGCGTCATGCTCTTAGAGCGGGTGGGAAATCCCTTTCGGATGGCAGCGGATTTTCCTGAGCGCGCTTCGGTTGGTATTCTCATCTTTCTCCTTCCTGTCACGCGCGATATTGCACTTTCGCTTGGCGCAGAGCTTATGACATTTGTCTTTTTGAAGTGCATGGCAGGCAAGCGTGCGGAGGTAGGGATGCCGCTCATTGTTCTATTTCTTCTTCTCCTCGCATATTTCTTTTACGGTTATTGGTCTATCCTGGTTTGATAATGATTATTTTAAAGGAGTGTTTGTATTCGTGTCGGAGTATTGGAATTTGAAGAAAGCAGCTAAGGTTTTTACGACATCGGTTCTCTTGGGTGCCCTCGTTTCTATGGTTCCTCATGCCGGTCATGCACAGCAGCTGCATGAAGCGGATGTGCAGGAGAAAGCCGCCGTAACATCGAATATCCGCGTGGATTCGCTTGACCATACCGAACATGTTAAAGGCAGCACCTTTAAAAAAGATAACGCACACACGAAGGAAAGTACGCACGAAGACGGCAGCTTCAAATCGCGCATTGATGCCATCCTTCATCCACAGCCGCAGCCGAAGGTCGAGAATGCCTTGCCCGCAGCCCCTGCACCTTTGGCACCGGTTGTCGCACGTACGGTTTCAGCAAACGACGACCAGATTCTCGGCACGGCTCTTGCAAGTCCTGAACAATGTGTCCGTTATCTCCTGAGCATGAATCCGAATCCGAGCATTTCGGTTTCACCGGAAAAGCTCGTCTCCTATTATTATGAAGAAGGCGCACGTGAAGGTGTTCGTCCAGATGTCGCTTTCGTTCAGGCATTGAAAGAAACCGGTTTCTTCCGCTATGGCGGTACAGTGACGCCGGATCAGAATAATTATTGTGGGCTGGGTACGACAAGTGCCGTTGTGAAGGGTGCTTATTTCTCGTCCTCACAGCTTGGCGTCCGTGCACATATCCAGCACCTCCTCGCCTACGCGACGACGCGCCAGCCGCTGGTCGATATTGTCGATCCGCGTTATACGCTCGTCCGCGATGTCTACGGCACGCGTACGCTCAACCGCTGGGAAGATCTCAATGGCCGTTGGGCAGTCCCCGGTAACTCATATGGGCAGAGCATCCTTTCGATGTATCGCGCAATGCTCCGTGAATAAGTAAAGTGCAGCTTGGAATATTTTGCGCTTGAAATACTGCGGAGAGACCGAAAAATCATCGACCAAAGGAGTCTTTTATGATCACAACAAATAACGTAAGCCTTCAGTTCGGAAAGCGCATTCTTTACAAGGATGTCAATCTGAAATTCACACCGGGAAACTGCTACGGTATCATCGGCGCGAATGGGGCGGGTAAGTCCACCTTTCTGAAGCTCCTTTCGGGCGAGATCGAGCCAACTAGCGGTGTCATTGAAATCACGCCGGGCGAGCGGCTGACTGTCTTGCAGCAGGATCACTATGCCTTTGATGGCTATGAAGTTCTCCGCACGGTCATCATGGGGCATAAGCGCCTTGTTGAAATCATGGATGAGAAAGACGCGCTTTATGCGAAGCCGGATTTCTCCGATGAAGACGGTATGAAGGCATCGGAGCTTGAAGCAGAGTTTGCAGAGCTCAATGGATGGGATGCAGAATCTGAAGCGGCACGCCTATTGAATGGTCTAGGTATTCCGGATGCACTTCACACACAGCAGATGTCTGAGCTTACGGCAAAGGAAAAGGTTCGCGTCCTTTTGGCACAGGTGCTTTTTGGTAATCCGGACATCCTGCTTCTTGACGAGCCGACGAACCATCTCGATGTCGAATCC
>CAUVCH010000168.1:0-2852 GCA_963550265.1 uncultured Mitsuokella sp.
GCGATCGAACTGACATAGGATGTACAATACCAGATCTCACGCTCTTTTTGTGAAAGGCGCTCCGGATTTTCTGCTGCCTTTCGAGCGAGATCGTTTTCCGGCGTCGTCATCGCACTGACTTCGATCTTGTCAATCTTTCCCTCGTGCCCGAACAGACCTTGGACAAAGCCAAGGTTTGCTGTGATGGCATCATCTTCTGCGCCGCCACCCGAAACAATGCCCGTGACTTTAAGCGTGCCTTCTGTCCCATTTTGTGTATAAGAGATCGTATCCCCAGCAGAGATGTCAAGATTCTGCGCGAGTTTTGCGCCAACGAGAACCTCATCTGCTGCTTCCGTCGGCCATGCGCCGTCAACTTGCCACCAAGACTTCATCGGCTCGGTGCCGGATGCAAAATCTTCACCGGTAGGAAGCTGTATGGAATGCGTAAACCAAGTGCCGATGATCGGTACGGACTGCCCACCAGAAAGCGTCAATTGTTCTTTAAGCTCCGGTGCAAAAGCGATGATATTGTTCGTCCAAAAGATCGTCTTTATCTTGCCGATATCCGATTCATTCAGATACGCCTGACTGCCGCCTTCCACGCCATATATATCACGAAGGACGGAGGCATTTCGCGGCGTAACGGTGATGTTTGCACCGTAGGCCTTCAGCTCCTCATTGACTTTATTGCCGATGTCGAACATGACGTTCAGCATGGCGGCAGCCAACGAAACGCCGAGCGCAACCGTGAGTGCGATGAGTATAAAGCGCTTTCTCTGACGAATCAGCGCTCCTTTTACCATCTGCCAAAACAAACAAACTCCCCCCTTTTTTAATTAAATATCTTCTTTGCCGCCTCCAGCGCTTCGACTGGAATGCGAAGATTGCCTTCGGTGACCTGATGCTCGAGTGGAATCGGATTACAGCCACCCTTTGTACCAATTGTCGCTTTGTTCATGACGACATCGCAAAGGCGGCAGACGACCTGATTGTCACGTTCGTAATAGCCCGTAGGACCACAGATTTCACAGGCATCCAGACCGACGCCGTACGAATTGCCGCCCTTCAATATGACGATAAACCGAACCTGCTGACCACCAGATGCCTGATAAACAAAGCGGTGCAGATGCCCATCGTTGACATCGCCAAGCGGAAGGTCGACGTGATCTCCTACGGGAACCACTGGCTGTGGCTTAACTAATTCAACCTGCTTATTGGCATAGCTTGAACCAAAACTTGAAAACGCGACCATGAAGATAAGCGCGACAACCGTAGCAGCGCCCCAGCGACGCTTATGAATAACGCCCTGAATAAGACGGCGATATCGTGCGGGATTCATATCCACCGGCCGTGCCGGGCGTTTCTGTGAATAGAGCGTAATCGGCACAAAGAGCACGGCAAAAAAGATGATGAAGATGAGCCACGAAGAATGGTCAATAATCGGCGCCATCAAAGAGAGCACGGATTCACTCGAAATGATATGCCGTGCGAGAAAGAGCTGGACGAGAAAGATGCCCTGCTGTACCATCATAGCAAGTGCCTGAACGATGAAGACAAAGACCAATCGCTTGTCATTCAGTGCCGCTGCTGCACGATAAACAACGTAAGAGCCAATACATCCAAATAAGAACCCTGCACCAAAGCCCGCAAGCTTGACAAAGAAGTTCGTCGATGTATAGTCGCCCGCGGCAGAAATGGCGCTGCCGACCGGGATAAACCAAATTTCCATCCCATGATAGAAAAAGAGAAGGAGTCCTAAAACAATAGCACTATATTTTAACGGTGCATAAGGCTTTTCTTCCTGACCGCGTCCGCGTGCGAGCAAAACAATGCAGACGATTTCTGCAAGAAAGGCAATCGTAATGGCAATGCCTTCTACGCCTTCGCGGCTGACTGCATTGCGCGTGCCGACACGGGCGACAACAATGGCAATGGAAAGCCAGAATCCCCACTTGATAGCCGAACGATACCCTGTCTGATATCCCTTTGCAGGGAGACGCTGCAAGATTGCATAGAGGATGCCGAGCGGAACAGCCAGCGTCACGACTTGCTCCATGGCCGGTATAAATTGTTGCAGGAATAGTTGCAACATAGTCCCTTACACCACGCTTTCTCCTATATGGAAAGAAAAGCCTTCCCTGAAGTAAGATAAAGGGAAGGCGGGATTTCTAATGCTTCTTACCAGCGGCGCGGAACATAGTTGAAGACCCAGTTCATCTCAACCGGCTTCGTCCAGAAACGTCCCTTAACACCCGTCTCTTCATCGACATGAAGACCGTACCCCTGATCATAGGGGCTGTCGATGGAGAAGTGCATATCATAGGTACCAGCACCGAGGAGCTTGACATTTGCACCATAATGCGGACCATCGTCAGCGTTCATCGGCATGAAGACACCTTCAACACTCTGTCCCGTCTCGCGCTTTGTGAACTTGTAATGAACGCGGAGGTAAGGGATCCATTCGCCTACACCAAAGCCCGTATCATTGCCTTCTGTTGCATGAATATCCGTCTCGATATGCATATCTGCCTGATCCGGGGAAAGCTGCTGACCTTCCGGAAGCATCTGGATCGGCTGGAAGTAAACGAGCGCAACCTTGAAGTGATTTGTCGTATCTTCGATTTCATCACCAATCGGATATTCTGTGAAGCCGGCTGCATACGACGTGCTGGCGCTGAAGGTGAACGCTGTAGCCGCGATAGCCGCAACAGCAAAAGCCTTTTTGAGATGCTTGAGTTTGAATGATTTCATCTTTAGAACAACTCCTTTGAATAGAATACATTGATCAGAAGCATCGCTTCTCGGATCTGACGTGTTCCCCATCGCTAAAACTAGGAGATTCTGGGATATGCAAAAACCTTGCCATAGGA
>CAUVCH010000169.1:0-2851 GCA_963550265.1 uncultured Mitsuokella sp.
CCAGTAGAAAAAACGCTTGGCATTCCTTCGTTTCTAAGGTATAATACAAGTCAATGTGAAATTTGGAGGTGCGCTATGGGAGCGGCGGGCAAACGCGTGTTTTTAGCAGTGCACGCAGAGATCACGGATCGATCGGGTGAGAGACAGGTATTTTGCACAAAAGCAGAAGGGCGTTATCAAGAAAAAGCGGGAAAGCACTATTTTCGCTATGAAGATGATGTCATGGGAGAACGCTCGCGCGTGGTGCTGAAAGTCGATGGCAAAGATGTAACACTCATACGCCGCGGTGTGCGCTCAAATCTTTCCTATACGCAGCATTTTTCAGAGGGAAAGGTGCATGATGCTATGTATGAGACACCGCATGGCAGAATTCCAATATCGGTAGCGACCGAGCATACGCTCATAAGGCTCACAAATGGAGCGGGAAGTATAGAACTTGCTTATACGGTTGCATTTTCCGGAGCCTTAGAGACGCACAACGTCCTTCAAATTGAAGTAACAGATATCGATCGTTCGCATTAAGCCGGGAGGGGCATTTTTTGGATATCAAGGACAAACTTATTCAGGCAATTCGGTTTGCAGCGGATAAGGCCATGGAAAAAGAGGAACTTCCTACAGGAGAATTGCCGCAAATTGTGCTCGAAGTTCCACCGAATAAGGAACTTGGGGATTTTGCAACTAATGTCGCTATGCAAAGTGCCCGTGTCTTTCATAAAAGTCCGCGTCAGATTGCCGACATTCTGCAGGCGAATATGGAAGGGGATTGGCTCGATCACATGGAAATTGCAGGACCGGGCTTTTTAAACTTCTATCTGAAAGGGAATGTCCTCCTTGAATCCTTTCGGAAGATTTACGAGGCAGGTGATGCCTTCGGCAATCTTCCAAAGAAAGCTGAACCGAAGATTCAGGTCGAGTATGTCAGCGCAAATCCGACGGGACTTCTTCATGTTGGCCACGGGCGCGGCGCAGCAGCTGGCTCGGCGCTTGTAAATCTCCTGCGTGCAGCAGGTTATCCGACGCAGGCAGAGTATTACATCAACGATGCAGGCAACCAGATGGATAAGCTTGCAAAATCCGTTGAGGCGCGTTATTTTGAACTTTTTGGCAAGTCTGCGGAAAAGCCAATGCCGGAAGATGGCTATCATGGTGCGGATATCATTCAGACAGCCGAGCGCATCAAGAAGAAGGATGGCGACAAATATCTTTCTATGAGTGATGCGAAGCGCCTGCCCATCTTTAAGGAACTCGCCTACAGGGAAAAGCTTGCGATTCTAAAAGAAGATCTCGATGCTTTTCATGTACACTTTGACAACTGGTTCAGCGAGCGTACGCTTCATCCGAATGCTATCCATCGGGCGGTAGAGATTTTGAAAGCAAATGGCAATATCTACGAGAAGGACGGCGCACTTTGGCTGAAGTCCACGGCGTATGGCGATGATAAGGATCGCGTCGTCATACGTGCGGGCGGAGAGCCGACGTACCTTGCGGCGGATATCGCTTATCATCACGACAAATACGAGCGCGGCTTTGACCGTCTCATCAATCTCTGGGGCGCTGATCACCATGGCTATGTCTGCCGTGTCAAGGCGTCTATGCAGGCACTGGGACACGACCCGGATAAACTTTCTGTGCTGCTTCTTCAGATGGTCAGTCTCTACCGAGGCGGCGAGCTCGTGAAGATGAGCAAGCGTACCGGGCAGAGCGTCACGCTCGAGGAACTTATCGAAGAAGTCGGTACCGATGCGGCGCGCTATTTCTTTCTCATGCGTTCTCTCGACAGTCAGCTCGATTTCGATCTCGATCTCGCCAAGAAGCGCTCGACAGATAATCCGGTCTACTACATTCAGTATGCGCACGCGCGTATCTCAAGTATTTTCCGTCAGGCAGCCGAGGTAAAACTTTCAGCAGGCGATCATCCCAAATTTTCGAAACTTACGGATGAATCGGAGACGGCGCTCATAAAGAAGATCGAAATGTATCCGGAAGTGATCGAAAAGGCAGCTAAGGCATATGCGCCGCATCGCATCGCGAATTACAGCCACGAACTTGCGGCACTTTTCCACAGCTTTTATAACAAATGCCGCATTTTGGGTGTCGATGAAGAGACGGCGAAAGCACGCCTTGCACTCGTCAAAGTGGCGGGGCATATCATCCGCCACAGTCTTGGCATCCTCGGTGTTTCGGCACCAGAGAAAATGTGATGGGAAAGCATAGATAGCCAATTCAACCATCTGGAGGGAATACGATGGAATATACGAATATGTCGGAAGTTGATGTCGCTTACCACATTCTCAGTGAAGCGGGTGAGACGAAGAACTACCGCGACCTCATTCTCGACATCATCAGGAAGAAGCGGAAGCCGGTGCAGTCGCTCTCAGCAGCGATTTCTGAAGTCTATACGCTCATCAACATGGACAGCCGCTTTTCTTATGAGGGTGACAACCAGTGGGGGCTTACGGAGTGGCGTCCGCCGGAAGTTAAGCGTTCCCATGGCTTACGTGGCGGTACGAAGTCGAAAGCAGCAAAGCCGAACGCAAGAAGCAAGAAACTTGAGAGTATCCAGGAGTAATTTGGGAGGGGCGTCATGGCAAAATATATTTTCGTAACGGGCGGCGTTGTGTCTTCTCTAGGCAAGGGCATTACGGCGGCATCTCTCGGACGCCTTCTAAAAAGCCGTGGCATCAAGGTCACGATCCAGAAGTTCGACCCGTATATCAACATCGACCCCGGCACAATGAGCCCTTATCAGCACGGTGAAGTCTTCGTCACGGATGACGGTGCAGAGACGGATCTCGATCTCGGACATTATGAGCGCTTTATAGATATCAATCTGACGAAGAACTCCAATATC
>CAUVCH010000170.1:0-2843 GCA_963550265.1 uncultured Mitsuokella sp.
GTCGAGTTACTCAACCGCTCTTAGCCTCTATATCTACGGACTTCCCGACACCTCACATTTAAAGTCCTTTCTCATGTATCGCCTGAACTATTGGCCGCTTCACTATCTCTTTGTCTTCCTGCTCGGCGGTTATCTTGCCATGCATGCAAGAGCCTTTCGCACCTTTCTCAGCGAGAAGCGCACGACCATCAGCATCCTCTTCTTTATAACACTCGCAGCCATGCTCACGCATTACTACAAGCTCCTCTACCTAGATGGCTACTCGCAGCTTGAGGCGATCAACACGGCACACCAGCTCTCGCCTGTCGGCATACTCTACACAGTCGCGGCATCGCTTTTCTTCTTCATGCTCTTCACAGAAGTTCACTTCCCCGTCCTCCTAGACCGTCTCCTTCATACACTCGGCAAGCATTCGTACTTTGCCTATCTCTGTCACCCCTTTTTCATCAGTCACCTTGCTGGCTCCGGCCGCATCATGACGGCATCGATGGCCATTGTTTTCTATTTCATCACGCTGATACTCGCCGTCCTCGCCGGTGTTATCTTCCGCAGGATCGGTAATGTTTTTCCCCTGATAAACGAACTCACCATCGGCGTCTACCCCAAGCGAAAGCATTGAGTTCCAGCTGCTGCATGCACTTGCCAATCCCAATCGTTGATGTTAAAGTAGGGATATATATGATTTATGCAGAATATCGAAAAGGATAGAAGGAGTAATGATCTATGCTGTTAACGCGTAAGTCCGTCGAGCTTCTGGCACCGGCAGGGACGTGGGATGCACTTGAAGCGGCTGTCGAGGCTGGCGCGGATGCCGTTTATCTTGGCGGCAAGCACTTCAATATGCGCATGCACGAAGGCGACTTCAACTTTGACAATGCTATGTTGAAAAAAGCCGTTGAATACACCCATGCACACGATGTGCGCCTCTATATCACGCTCAATAACCTTATCAGCAACGAAGAGCTCCCCGCGCTAAAAGAGTATCTCTGTTACTTAGAAAAAATTCGCCCGGATGCTATCCTCGTTCAGGATTTCGCTGTCCTCGAGATCATTCATGACCTCGGCTTGACGATTCCCCTTCATACATCCGTCATGATGAACACGCATAGTGTATATGCCATTGATAAACTCAAGGAATACGGCATTACGCGCGTCGTCGTCGGCCGCGAGATGACCCTTTCTGAGCTCGCGCTCTTTCGCGAGAAGACGGGCATCGAGGTGGAATATTTCATGCACGGTGATATGTGTATCGCAGAAAGCGGGCAGTGCATTCATTCGGGCGTTGTCTTTGGTCAGAGCGGCAACCGCGGCCGCTGCTTAAAGCCCTGCCGTTGGGCGTACAAGCTCATCGATGATGCGACGGGCGAAATTCTCGACAAAGACGTCCCCGGTCCTTACAAACTTGCGCTTAAGGACATGTGCATGTACCGCGCCATTCCGCAGCTCATTCAGGCAGGTGTCTTCTCCTTTAAGATAGAAGGCCGCATGCGCCCCGCGCCCTTTATCCGCCGCATTGTCTCGACCTACCGCAAGGCGATCGATGCCTATATCGCAGACCCAACGGGCTACGAAACGGACGAAGATGGCTGGAAGAGCCTTTATGAAAATCGTGCGCGCGATTTCACAACGACCTTCGCCTTTGGTCAGCCGACCATGAAGGATATCGGCTTTACCGGCGAGCGCGAGCCGCGCTTCTTCAGCAAGGCAGTGAAAGAAGCGGGCTTCCAAGACGACATTCTAAAGGAAGAAGCCCCAATTGCCAAAGGAAATACCGCACATCGCACGCTCTCCGTCCATGTAAACACGCTCGAATCTGCCAAGCGTGTCATCGATGCAGGAGCCGATACCGTCTATGTCGGCGGCGAAGCTTTCCGCCCTCATCGCCCATGGAAACTCACCGATTATGAAGAAATTCTCGCCTATGCCAAAGGCAAGGCAAAAGTTATTGTCACGACGCCGCGCACGACAATGCGCCGGGAATGCGGCGAACTCGAACAGCTCTTCACGGCACTGCATCACATGCGCCCCGACGGTATTATGGTCTCAAACCTCGGCTCTCTCCACCTCGCCAAGCGTCTGCTCGACCTCCCCATTCAGGCAGATTATTCCTTCAATCTTTTCAATAGTCAAGCGGCGAAATTTCTGAAAGAAAATGGTCTCACCATGGCAACCAGCTCCTTCGAACTCAGCTACGAGCAGCTCCGTGAGATTGTCGAAACGTCCGAACTTCCCATAGAAACGGTCGTTCACGGCTGCTACGAATCCATGATCTGTGACCACAACTTTATCGCGATGAGCCTGCCAGGATACAATGAACTTAATGAACCAGAGCTTATGGAGCGCCGCTACGCTTTTCTTGACGAAGCGGATGAAAAGCACTCGATTCGCATGGATCAATTTGGCCGCAGTCACATCCTTTTCGCCAAGGATCTCTGTTACTATCCGTACCTCGATAAACTAAACGGCATCACATCCTACCGCATCGAAGCGCAGGACTACGAGCCCGCGCTGGCAGCAAAGGTCACCAAGCTATATCGCACAGCACTTGACAACCTTGCCCAAGGAAAAATTCCTCATGCAGACGCATGGAAGGACATAGAAAAACTATCCCCGCGCAAATTCGGCATCGGCACCTTCCGCTTCCGCCAGAGCCGAAATTCAATTTGACCCTATATCTTAGGAATATTTTTGAAAGGAGTCTTTCCATGGGGGAACAAACGAAAACGTATATTGGACCGGAAGCCATTCTTGAAAAGAAAAAGAAATACATCATGCCCTGTCTGGGTCATTTCTACAAAGCGCCGCGCCAAATCGTCCGCGGTGAGATGCAGTATCTCTTTGAC
>CAUVCH010000171.1:0-2838 GCA_963550265.1 uncultured Mitsuokella sp.
CACTTTCCACTTTTGCTGAGATAGCAACGACTTCCGCGCCTTCCTTTACAGCAAACGCCCTGACTTTCTGCACAAAGGGATTCTCATCGTACGCCGTCGAGACTTCATCCTCAGCGACGTTTGCAACATAAAGCGTGGGCTTTAGCGTCAGAAGATTTATCTCTTTGATGAGCTCAAGGTCATCCGCGGAAAGATCCGTATATCTTGCGGGGCGGCCTTCATCGAGGTCAGCCTTGATGCGGCGGAGAATCTCATCTTCGACTTTGGCTTCCTTATTGCCGGACTTTGCAATCTTCGCCAGACGCATGATGCGCTTTTCAATGACTTCGAGGTCGGCAAGGCATAGCTCTGTCTGAATGATGTCAATGTCGCGCAGCGGGTCGATGTCGCCCTCCACGTGGGTGATGTTTGCATCTTCGAAGCAACGAACGACATGCGCAACAGCATCGACCTGACGAATGTGTTCGAGGAATTTATTGCCGAGTCCTTCGCCCTTTGAAGCGCCTTTGACAAGCCCCGCAATATCGACAAAACGGACAGAAGCAGGGGTCGTCTTTTTGGAATCGTACATCTTATGAAGGACATCAAGGCGCGGATCCGGCACGGCAACGACGCCGACGTTCGGCTCAATGGTGCAGAAAGGGAAGTTTGCCGCTTCTGCACCGGCTTTGGTGATGGCGTTAAACAGGGTGCTCTTTCCGACGTTCGGAAGACCGACAATGCCTACTTCTAAATTGCTCAAAGGGATTCTCCTTTTCGTTTCGATAAATCAACCAAAATGCGCTTCACGCCGCATCGCTGAACTTATTCATAAAGCGGATACTTCTCGCAAAGAGCTGCGACGCGTTTTTTCGCATCTTCCTTCTTTTCGGCGCTTTCGATATCGGAAAGAACCATGGCGATGATGTTTCCGACTTCGACCATATCCTCTTCCTTAAAGCCACGTGTCGTGAGTGCGGGAGAACCAAGGCGAATGCCGCTTGTAATAAACGGAGAGAACGGTTCAAACGGGATGGTATTGCGGTTTACCGTTATGTTGACTTCATCGAGAACCGTCTGCGCCACTTTACCCGTGGTGCCCTTGCTCGTGAGATCGACGAGCATCAAGTGATTATCTGTACCGCCGGACACGATGCGGAAGCCGTCTTTCTGCAATGTCTCGGCCAGTGTCACCGCATTCTTCTTCATCTGCTTTGCATATTCCTTAAAGCTCGGCTGAAGCGCCTCGCCAAGGGCAGCCGCCTTCGCTGCAATGACATGCATGAGTGGACCGCCCTGAATTCCGGGGAATACTGCCTTGTTAAACTGCTTGCCAAATTCTTCATCACGGCAGAGAATCATGCCGCCGCGCGGGCCGCGAAGGGTCTTGTGTGTCGTCGTCGTCACAACATCGGCATACGGAATTGGGCTCGGATGCTCGCCTGCTGCAACCAGACCAGCAATATGAGCAATGTCCACCATGAGGTATGCGCCGACCTTCTTTGCAATCTCGCCAAGGCGCGGGAAATCGATGACACGCGCATAAGCAGAAGCGCCCGCAACGATCATCTTCGGCTTCTTCTCCACGGCGATTCTTTCGAGCTCGTCATAATCGATCGTCTCTGTGTCCTTCGTGACGCCGTAAGGAATGACGTTAAAGTACTTGCCGCTCATGTTGACAGGGCTGCCGTGTGTCAGGTGACCGCCGTCCGTGAGACTCATACCCATGACCGTGTCACCCGGCTGGAGGAGTGCAAAGAAGACTGCCATATTGGCCTGTGCGCCGGAATGGGGCTGAACGTTGGCATAACCTGCATCAAAAAGTTTTTTTGCGCGCTCAATGGCAAGGCTTTCGACGACATCGACGAACTCACAGCCGCCATAGTAACGCTTGCCGGGATAGCCCTCGGCATACTTATTCGTAAGAACGCTGCCCTGCGCTTCGAGAACGGCTTTGGATACAATGTTCTCAGATGCGATGAGTTCGAGCTTTGTGCGCTGACGATTCAGTTCTTCGTCAATGGCTTTTGCAAGCGCAGGATCCGTTTCGTGTAAGGATGTCATAAGGCTCATGTTTGTGCTCCTTTTCTTTTCAAAAAACTTTTACTTTAAAAATACAGTATGCGCTGATTCAGTCCTTTGCCTCAAGCTGCATAATCTTCTTAATGCGGCGCTCGTGACGACCGCCTTCGAATTTCGCGCCTAGAAAGGCACGGACGATCTCCCCCGCAGAACCGAAGCCGAGGACGCGCCCTCCCATAGCGAGAACATTGGCATCATTGTGCTCGCGCGCCTTCTTTGCCGAATAGACATCGTGGCAGAGAGCGCAGCGAATGCCCTTGATCTTATTGGCAGCCATCGAGATGCCGATACCGGTGCCGCAGAGAACGATGCCGAGCTCTGCCTTGCCGCCCGTGATATCCGCACAGACCTTTTCTGCAATATCGGGATAGTCGACGGGATCCGTGCCAAAGGTACCGACGTCCGACACACGGATGCCGCCATACTCTGCGAGAACCATCTTGACTTCATCCTTGAGTAAGGTCGCACCGTGATCGCTTCCTATCGTAATATTCATACCCTGCCGCCTTTCTTCTGTTCGCTGCATCTTTGCTCTGCCGATGTCTATCACACTTCATCATTCTATCGCATTATATCACGAGAATCCGTCCGTCTTCAATTGCTCACTTGACATACTCCCCACGGCTAAAGCTGGGGGATTCTTGGATACAGACGGCATTTGCCTGCTAAAATGCAGGTCTTACGATACCTCTCCAAAGAAGGTCGATGCCCCAACCTTCAATATGTTCTTTGCGGCATTTCTGTCCCGATCATGAACGGCACCGCAATGCGGACACG
>CAUVCH010000172.1:0-2811 GCA_963550265.1 uncultured Mitsuokella sp.
TACGTACGGCGCGTACGTGCAATGATGGCCGGAATATCCGAGGCGATGAAGTTCTCGCCCTCGCCAATGCCGATGACGAGTGGGTTATCCTGCTTTATCGCAAGCAGTGTTCCCGGATTCCTTCTGCTCATAAAGACGAGCGAGTAAGAGCCTTCAATGCGGCGGAGAACCTCGCGGACGGAAGCGACAAAGTCGCCATTGTAGACTTCTTCCAGGAGATGCGCGACGACTTCGGAATCCGTATCGCTCTTAAAGGCATGTCCCTTTTCAATCAGTTCTTCTTTCAGCGGAAGATAGTTCTCGATGATACCGTTATGTACAATGACGAAGTCACCGGAGCAGTCCGTGTGCGGATGCGCGTTGCGGTCAGACGGACGACCATGCGTTGCCCAGCGCGTATGCCCGATGCCGATGGTTCCCGTCGGCACATGGTTGGCGATCTTGTCGCGAAGGGAAGAGAGACGACCGACGCTCTTTTCGACGCGAATCTCACTGCCATCATAGACTGCGATACCTGCCGAATCATACCCGCGGTACTCGAGCTTTGAGAGCCCTTCCAAAAGAAATTCTGCTGCTTCCTTATTGCCAACATAACCAACGATACCACACATAATGTACCTCCTGATGTGGCCTGCTGCATCCCCGGGAAATTTGTTCCACGTTCGCACATGGACTTTCGCTTCCCTTTCTCGGCGGGATCTACCGGAAGGCATCCGCGGACAAATTCGACAACCTTCTCCTCGTCGTCTTACAAGCGAATACACGCTCACAAGAACCTGCGCTAAGAAATTTCTTTCTTTTTCATACACCAGACAGCAGGAATGAATTCTGGATTTCCTTTAAACAGCTGTATTTTACTGAAAAAACTTTCCTCTGTCAAGAAAAACGACTGGCAGCACATTCTTCTTGAAGAGCCCTGCCATCTATAAAGAAATACCGACAAAACGTCACAACGCCCTGCCCGGTATTTCGGCTCTATCATAACTATTACGGAAAATTTAAACCTTCTGCTCTTCTCCCGTATCCATGACCGCCTTATCCCCGCGGTCACCGGTACGAATGCGAACGGCATCTGCGAGCGGGTAAACAAAGATCTTGCCGTCGCCGGGACTGCCTGTACGAACTGCCCTCTGCGCAGTCTCAATGACTTTTTCTACTGGTACTTCACAGACGACCGTCTCAAGCTTTATCTTCGGTACGAGGTTGATATCGTACGCCTTGCCGCGGTAAACCTCCGTATGCCCTTTTTGCAGACCACAGCCAAAGACCTGACTGACCGTCATACCGAGGACGCCGATCTTATTGAGTGCATTTTTAAGCTCTTCGAGCTTTGTCGAGCGCGTAATGATCTCTATCTTTGTCAGTGACATTTTGCATTCCCCTTTATTTACTGCCATTTGAACGCATGACCGTATTGGCGAGCATCTCATCCGAATTTTCGATGGCGCTGAGAAGCGGACTGCCGATTGTCATGCTGCTCGCATAGCCGCGTTCACCATGCTCTACAATGTCTAGACCTGCAATCTCTTCCGTCTCATCCGCACGAACCTTCATAACGGACTTCACAAGGCAGTAGAGAATGACAGAGCCGATGATGGCAAAAGCATATGCTACGAGGATGGAAACAACCTGTGCAAAGAGGAGATGCGTGTCGCCATAAAAGAGACCGTCCGCCCCTGCAGGATTGACATCCATCGTTGCAAAGAGCCCCATTGCAATTGCGCCCCAGGTACCGCCGATACCATGCACGCCGAAAGCATCAAGGGCGTCGTCGTAGCCGAGTCTTTCCTTCAGCACGGCAACTGCGAGATAGCAGATCACGCCGCCGACCGCACCGATGATGATGGCGGCAAGTGGTGTAACGAACCCTGCTGCCGGCGTGATGGCGACAAGACCTGCCACGCAGCCCGAAGCGCCGCCGAGCACTGTCGGCTTGCCATGATGTATCCACTCCGCAACGACCCAAGTAACCACTGCTGCTGCTGCCGCCGCCTGCGTCGTAACGAAGGCATTTGCCGCAAGTCCGTTTGCACCGAGCGCACTGCCAGCATTGAAGCCGAACCAGCCGAACCAGAGGAGCGCAGCGCCCAGCACCGTCATCGGAAGGTTATGTGGAATCATGGCAACCGTACCGTAGCCCTTGCGTGCTCCAAGGAGAATACATAGCGTGAGACCAGAGACACCCGAAAGAATATGAATGACTAGACCACCGGCAAAGTCAAGCGCTCCGAGCTGCGCGAGAAAGCCGCCGCCCCAAACCCAATGCGCCATCGGATTGTAGATGAAGATCGCCCATAGAAGAATGAACACAACAAACGCTGCAAAGCGCATGCGCTCGGCAAAAGCGCCGGTGATAAGCGCCGGTGTGATGACAGCAAACAGGCACTGAAATGCAACGAATGCCAGCTCCGGAATCGTGCCGCCGTTCAGCACCTGAAGCCCGACGCCCGCAAGCCCGATTTTATCCAAACTCCCAATAAATCCATGGATATCCGTACCAAAGGTCATCGCATATCCCAAGATGATCCATTCGACAGAAATCATAGCGACAATAAAGAGACTCTGCATGATTGTCGTCAAGACATTCTTACTGCGAACCATACCACCATAGAAAAATCCAAGCCCCGGTGTCATAAGAAAGACCAAAGCGGCACTGATAAGCACCCAGGCCGTATCACCCGTATCAATCATAAAAATCCAACCTCTCTTTTCCTACCTAATGAGTTTCTTCCATAAAACAAAAATGCCCGCAGACTCTCCCTCCTTTCAAAAAGGAAAAGCCTACGGACGCCATTGTCTATAGAAATATAA
>CAUVCH010000173.1:0-2768 GCA_963550265.1 uncultured Mitsuokella sp.
TTCGTCCATCATCCTGCCCGTCTTCAGATAATATTCACAGCCCCACGGGAAATTCGTAAACTCCACGCGAAAGCTGCCCGAAAGCTCTGCCGTCTTCGAAAGGATTTTCTTGCCCTCACCGATGACTTCCGGCCCGATACCGTCGCCTGCAATCACTGCAATCTTATATGTCTTCATTTTCTTCCTTTCCCTCTGTACGCTATCTTTAAAAAATTCCCTTCACCGCTGAAAAGCAGGAAGGGAATTTTTACAAACGCTTAATCGCGGCCAAATTTATCCTTCAAAATGACATCGTGTGAGCCGCCCTCGACGATACTCGTCGACGAGACGAGCGTCAAGCGTGCTTTTTCACGAAGCTCGGGAAGTGTCAGAGCGCCGCAGTTGCACATCGTCGAGCGAATCTTCGCCAGCGTCGTCGTCATATTGTCCTTGAGCGGTCCAGCATACGGGACATAGGAATCGACGCCTTCCTCAAAGGAGAGCTTTCTCGCACCGCCGAGGTCATAGCGCTGCCAGTTGCGCGCACGGTTCGACCCCTCGCCCCAATACTCCTTGAAATAAGTGCCGTTGACCTTGACCTTATCCGTCGGGCTCTCATCAAAGCGCGAAAAGTAGCGGCCGAGCATCAAAAAGTCCGCGCCCATGGCAAGTGCCAACGTCATGTGGTAATCATGGACAATGCCGCCGTCGGAGCAAACTGGAATATAGACGCCCGTTTCTTTATAATAGCGATCGCGCTCCGCACAGACGTCAATGAGTGCCGTCGCCTGACCGCGGCCAATGCCCTTTGTCTCGCGCGTGATGCAGATAGAACCGCCGCCGATGCCGACCTTGATGAAGTCTGCACCTGCTTCTGCAAGGAATCGAAATCCCTCAGCATCGACGACATTGCCCGCACCGACCCGAACATCGGGACCGAAGTGCTCGTGAATGTACTGAAGCGTCCGCTTCTGCCACTCGGAATATCCTTCAGACGAGTCAATGCAGAGGACATCCGCGCCTGCCTCGAGGAGGAGCGGCACGCGCTCGGCATAGTCGCGCGTATTGATGCCTGCGCCGACGATGTAGCGCTTTTTATCATCGATAAGCTCGAGCGAGTTTTCCTTGTTGTCCGTGTAATCCTTTCGGAAAACCATGTAGCGAAGACGCTGTTTTTTGTCGACCAGCGGCAGCATATTGAGCTTGTGCTCCCAGATGAGGTCATTTGCCATCGGGAGCGTCGTTGAATCCGCGTCCGCATAGATGAGCTTTTCAAACGGCGTCATAAAGGTATGCACCTGTGTATTGGCATCCATGCGCGAGATACGGTAATCGCGGCTCGTCACGATGCCGAGGAGCTTACCTGTCGGCGTACCGTCCTCTGTGACCGCCATCGTCGAATGTCCCGTCTGCTGCACAAGCGCCAGCACTTCAGCAAGTGTCGTCGTCGGCTTCAAGTTCGAGTCACTGCTTACAAATCCCGACTTATAGGTCTTGACACGGCGGATCATCTCCGCTTCTGCCTCTGCTGTCTGTGAGCCATAGATGAAGGAGATACCGCCCTCCTTCGCGAGAGCAATTGCCATCGTATCGTTTGAAACAGCCTGCATGATAGCGGACGTCATCGGGATGTGCATCGTGAGCTTCGGCGTCCCGCCTTTCTTGAATTTCACGAGCGGCGTGCAAAGTGAAACATTCGACGGAATGCACTCCGCTGAAGAGTAACCGGGAACAAGTAAATACTCACCAAATGTATGCGACGGTTCCTCGAAATAATAAGCCAAAATAACCCTTCCTTCCCGATTAAAAAACAGAGCGGATACCGCAATATATTGCTAAATTATAGATATGATACTACGATTCGGCGAATAGTCAAGCCCCCGGCGGCAAAGAAATTCTCTTTCCACAAAATTAATAAATAAGGGCACTTCTCAGCAAGAGAACATGCCCTTATTTCATACGGTGTTCAAAGGTTTTCGATAACTGCCTTTGTATACGCTTCCGTCTTTGCCGTACCGCCAAGATCGGGCGTGAGATTCGCCGTGAGGAGCGTCTTGTCAACTGCTGCGCGAATGCGCTTTGCCACAGCATCTTTCCCAAGGTACTCGAGCATCATGCAGGCAGACCATAGGAGCGCCGTCGGGTTGGCGATATGCTTTCCGGCGATATCGGGGGCACTGCCATGGACAGCCTCGAACATGGCGTAATCCTTGCCGATGTTCGAAGACGGCATGAGCCCCAGCCCGCCGATAAGCCCGCTCGTAAGATCGGAAAGAATGTCACCGTAGAGATTCGGCGTCACAATGACGTCAAAGTCTTCCGGATGCATGACCAGATTCATACAGGTCGCATCGACAATTTTATCGTTCGACTCGATCTCTGGGTATGCCCGTGCGATCTCTCGGAAGATAGAGAGGAACAGACCATCTGTGAGCTTTAAGATATTCGCCTTGTGCACGCAGGTTACCTTTCGGCGCCCATGTTTCTTTGCGTATGCAAACGCAGCGCGGATGATGCGCTCACTCTTGGCACGCGTGATGATCTTCGTCGCATGGAAAGTGCTCTCGTCGATTTCCTCCTCAACGCCGACGTAGAGATCTTCTGTATTCTCGCGGAAGGTCACGATGTCGACATGCGAAAACGGCGTCTTGACCGCCGCATTGCTCTTTGCCGGACGGATGTTGGCAAAAAGGTCATACTTCGTGCGGAGCGTGACATTGATTGAGCGAAATCCCTTGCCGACCGGCGTCGTAATCGGAGATTTTAAAAGAACTCTTGTCTTTTCAAAG
>CAUVCH010000174.1:0-2759 GCA_963550265.1 uncultured Mitsuokella sp.
ACAGGCAGTCAGACAGCCTGGCTCAGCGTTTAAGCCCTTCGTTTTTGCCGCTGCACTCGAGAACAAGTATACGCCAGAATCCATCATCGAAGACAAGCCGCTGAAAGTCGGTTCTTGGGAGCCGCAAAACTACAGCCGCAACTTCTCCGGCAAGGTTCGCCTGCGCGATGTTGTACGCTGGTCACTCAATGTCCCAACCGTTCGTATCGCACAGGATATTGGCATCGATAAAGCAATTTTTTACGCACAGGAGATGGGAATTTCCACATTTGTCCTGGATGGTGTGACGAATGACCGTAATCTGGCAACAGCCCTGGGCGGAATGACACGCGGTGTAACACCGCTAGAACTGACCAGCGCCTATGGTACATTTGCCAACCGTGGCATCCACGTCAAACCCGTTGCTATTCTGCGTGTCGTATCGCGTACCGGGAAGGTGCTCGAAGAAGCAGAGCGCAAAGAAAAGAGTGTTATGTCAGCGGACAATGCGGCGGCACTGACGGCGATGCTTGAAGATGTCATTCGGCGCGGGACGGGTACGCGCGCCAACATCGGACGTCCGGCCGCAGGAAAGACCGGCACAACGAGCGACTATCATGATGCATGGTTCGTCGGTTATACACCGGATCTGGTTGCCGGCGTGTGGATCGGAAATGACAGTGTCAGTGACTTGCACGGCATGTCCGGTGGTATGACCCCCGCCGTTATTTGGCAGGCATTTATGCAGAAAGCATTGGCTCAGATGCCCATACGAAGCTTCGCTGGGAGTTCGGCCCATTCTGACACGTCTGCCAAAGAGGAGACGGCAGTCGATCATGAGAAGTCCTCTGGTGAGAAAAAGGCAGCGGATGAAAAAAAGAAGGAGCAGGGAAAGACCTCTGGAAGCACTTCCAAGGGCGGGGGAAATACTGCTCCTGCGGAACCCGTACGTTCTGCACCGGTCGAGTCTCCAGGAGCTGCGCCTGAACCTGGCATGGGGATAGAAAAAGGACAAAACTAGAGAAGAGAGGATCATTCATTGAATGCTGTTGATATTCTAAAGGAGCGCGGGTTTCTTGCACAGTGCACAGACGAAGCTGCACTGCGCGACCTGCTCGATCATGAACAGGTGACATTCTACACAGGATTCGATCCGACGGCAGACAGCCTCCACGCAGGACATTTGATTGCACTTATGGCCATGTCCCACATGCAGCGTGCAGGACATCGTCCCATTTGTCTTGTCGGTGGCGGCACGGGGACAGTAGGTGATCCTTCAGGACGAACAGATATGCGCAAGGTCATGACCGATGAAACCATTGCGCATAATTGCGATTGTTTTCGGGCACAGATCTCGCACTTTATCGATTTTACGGATGGACATGCCATCATGGTCGATAACGGCGACTGGCTGCGCAAGCTCAATTATATTGATCTGCTCCGCGATGTTGGAGCACACTTTACAGTAAATCGTATGCTTGCTGCAGAAAGCTATAAACAGCGGTGGGAGAAAGGGCTTACCTTCCTTGAGTTCAACTACATGATTATGCAGGCGT
Source organism: uncultured Mitsuokella sp. (assembly GCA_963550265.1). Taxonomy (GTDB): domain Bacteria; phylum Bacillota; class Negativicutes; order Selenomonadales; family Selenomonadaceae; genus AWVT01. The sequence goes on from CAUVCH010000174.1 coordinate 1,536, forward strand.
ATGATTTCCTAGAGCTCAACCGACGCTACGGCTGTCGCCTTGAAATGGGCGGCGACGACCAGTGGTCGAATATTATCGCCGGTGTCGAACTCTGCCGCCGCAAGAAGAACATTACCGTATTTGGCCTGACAAATAAACTGTTGACCAAAAGCGATGGAAAGAAAATGGGCAAAACGGCGGGCGGAGCGCTTTGGCTTGACCCGAAGAAGACCTCTCCCTATGATTTCTACCAGTATTGGCGAAACGTCGATGATACGGATGTTTCGACCTGTCTCTCTCTGCTCACCTTCCTTCCCATGGAGGAAGTGCATCATCTGACGGCCGTCGAAGGAAAAGAGATGAATCACTCGAAGGAAGTGCTTGCCTACGAGGTGACGAAGATTGTTCATGGGGAGCAGGAAGCGCATAAGGCACAGGAGATGGCGCGGGCTCTGTTCGGCGGCGGTGTCTCTGAACAGGTTCCACAGCTCCATGTGACATGTGGAGAGAAGCTGATTGATGCACTGACGCGCGAGGGGGTCTTTTCTTCCAAAGGAGAGGCGCGCCGCTTGATTCAGCAGGGCGGTGTCACGCTCAATGAGACGCGCATCTCTGATGAACATTATGTCTTGCAGGAAGATGACTTCTCAGAGGGGAAAGCACTGCTGAAAAAAGGAAAAAAGAAGCACTATCAATTAGTTTGCTGAATACTACGTTGACGATAGGAAGGAGATAAATAATGTCCGGGCATTCAAAATGGGCAAATATCAAGCGTAAAAAAGGTGCGAATGATGCAATTCGCGGAAAAATCACGACTAAGATCGGGCGCGAAATCACGATTGCTGTCCGTATGGGTGGTGCGGATCCAACGGGAAATATGCGTTTGAAATTGGCGCTTTCCAAGGCAAAGGCCAATAATATTCCGAAGGACAATATCAATCGCGCCATTCAAAAAGGACTCGGGGCAACTGAGGGAAGCAATTACGAAGAGGTGATCTACGAGGGCTATGGCCCTGGTGGAACGGCTGTGATGCTTGATATCTTGACGGATAACCGTAACCGAACAGCGGCGGATGTTCGCCACCTTTTCTCTAAATACGGCGGAAATTTGGGACAGGATGGCTGTGTCTCGTGGATGTTTAAGAAGAAAGCAGTCTTCGTGGTCGAACGAGATACCTTTGACGACGAGGATGCACTTCTGGAACTCGTTTTGGAGGCAGGTGCTGAGGACATGCGCTCCGAGGA
>CAUVCH010000175.1:0-2717 GCA_963550265.1 uncultured Mitsuokella sp.
AACGTCCGCATCGCTGTGCCCAAGCAGCCCCAAAGCATGCGGAATCTCGACACCGCCCAAAATGAGCCTGCGTCCTTCAGTCAGCCTGTGTACATCATATCCCATGCCAAAACGCGTCATAGCTCTGTCTCCTCATCTTCTGCTGTCTTGTGAAATTCAAAATCCACGGGCATCCGCCTCGCATAGCACAGCCTTTGCCAGAAGCATATCACCCGGCGTCGTAATCTTGATGTTTTCATACGTGCTCATAACAACCGCAACGGGAACCCCCAGCCGCTCGACAAGACTTGCGTCATCTGTCCCAAGGAAGTCATCTTCTGCTGCCTTTCGATAGGCTTTTATCAGCATTTCTCTCGGAAATCCCTGCGGAGTCTGCACGACCCAAAGATTTTTCCGTGCCGGTGTCTCTTCCACCATACCACCCGTTGAGACGACTTTGATCGTATTTTTCGAAGGCACTGCTGCAATGGCTCCACAGGCCTCGCGTGCCTTATCTATGACGGCTTTGATCGTCTCTGCTGTCACCAAAGGCCGCGCGGCATCGTGCACAAGAACGATATCGGCATCCTTCGGAAGCAGGGCGAGTCCATTTGCAATGGAATACTGCCGCTCTGTCCCTCCCGCGACAACCCGCCACGGCTTCAGCCCCTTTTCACGCGAGAGTAATCTTTCCGTCTCTGCAACTTCTTCTTTCCCCACGACAACAATGAGAAAGCCAACCTCTGCCAGACAGGAGAACTTCAAAAGCGAACGAATCAAAATGGATGTGCCGAGAAGATCGAGAAACACCTTGTTCTGCCCTGCGCCCATGCGCTTCCCCTTCCCCGCCGCAGGAAAAATCACCGCTACCATAGATACGCCTCCCATGCAGCCCCTGTCTAATAGCCCTATTATCATACTACATTTTTCAGTATAAAGGAAGTTTCCTTCCTGCAAAAGATTGGCAAAGCATTTAGTCTTATGGAAAGCATATCCATAAGATTTTACGCAGACCTCTTGTATCCGTAAATTAAATATCTTATAATAAAATTAAAATTTGGAAGTTATATTCTATAAGGAGGGAGACCTATGAATGTCAATGCAAATCTGGCGCAGGATGTATTTAAAGATGCAGGAGAAAGCGTCATCTTCGTCATGCTCTCACTGAAGCGCGAGGACGTTGAGAAAGAGCGGGAAATCATCGCCGATATAGCAGATCGGATGGAGGCGATTCAGCGCTCGATGAACATCCGCGTCGCACCGGAGACGGTGAAACTCTCGTTCGGATTCAGTAATCGTGCATGGGAATACCTCTTTCCGAAGGCAAAAAAACCGAAGGAACTCGAAGACTTCAAGGGCGTAAACGGTGTACATCATACGGCTCCCGCGACGCCGGCGGATCTCTTTCTTCATGTGCGGGCGGAACAGGCAGCAACGAGTTATCTCGTCGTCGATCAGATCATGGGCTTTTTGCGTCCTATCGTAGACGTAGTCGATGAGACACACGGCTTTCATTATCACGAAGGACGCGCGATTATCGACTTCATCGACGGCACAGAGAATCCCGTCGGCGAAGAGGCAAAGGAGTGGGCGATCATCGGTGAAGAGGATCCAGAGTTCATCAATGGCTCCTATGCCTTCGCACAAAAGTATGTCCACGACCTCGATGCATGGCGGGCACTTCCGACAGAGGTGCAGGAAAAATATATCGGCCGCAGGAAGTACAGCGACCTTGAACTTTCAAACGAAGAAAAAGATCCGCGCGCACACAATATCATCGCACAGGACAACCGTGACGACGAGGAGCATAAGATCGTACGGATGAACGTCGTCTTTGCCAATCCTGGGGAAGGCGTGCGCGGTACCTATTTCATCGGCTATGCACGCCATTGGGATGTGACGCGGCAGATGGTCATCAATATGTTCACACAGGACGACCGCCTGCTCGAGTACTCGACCGCAGAAAAAGGACAACTGTTCTTCATTCCATCCAAGGAAACTCTCGGACGCATTGCCGAAGGCGAATTATAATAGAAATTGACATACCAAGATTGAAAAGGTGCTGGTTTATAGTCAACCTGTGTTAGAAAGGAAAATACCTTATGAGTACACTGAAAAAGGCTAAAGCCGAAGCGGAACACCTTGAAAAGGAAGCCGTACACCTTGGAAAAAAGGCTGCACAAAACAAGATGAGTATCGTCGGCGTGATTGCCTCTGGTCTTTCCATCTGTATGTACGTCTCTTATATCCCCCAAATCATGGGAAACCTATCGGGGCATCAGGGAGATTGGATTCAGCCGTTTGTCGCGTTCATCAACTGCACGATGTGGGTTGGATACGGTTTCTTCCGCGAGCATCGCGAATGGCCGCTCGTTCTCGCTAACCTTCCCGGCATCATCTTTGGTCTGACCGCTGCAATCACAGCTCGACTCTGAGAGTAAAGCTGCACCAACAGCAAAAGATATAAAAAGCTCATCCTTTGTGATGAGCTTTTTTCGTGCGTCAATTACATAAAAAGAGCAGCAAGGACTGAATTGCTGCTCTTTTGTGCTTTGGTATTATTCCTACATCACAATATCACAGCACGAGATGTGCAACGACATAGCCGACGCAGCAGCCTGTGACGACACCGATAAGACCGGGAATCATGAAGCTGTGGTTCAGGATGTACTTTCCTATACGCGTCGTACCGGAGCGGTCAAAACCGATGCAGGCAAGATCCGACGGGTAGGTCGGCA
>CAUVCH010000176.1:0-2715 GCA_963550265.1 uncultured Mitsuokella sp.
GGAACTGGCGAGTATCCTTCAAACCGATATCTTTACAGTGCAGACTTTATTGACATGCCTTTCAGAAACGCTTGCAAAGCGAAAGAGCGGGCTGGCGCTTCGAAGTGTTGCGGGCGGCTTTCAGCTCGTCACGCGCCCCGACTTGTTTTATGCTGTCGAGCGCCTTGGGCAGGTGATCGAACGGCGTCTTTCCGCACCGACGATGGAAACGCTTTCTATCATTGCCTTCAAGCAGCCGATTACAAAGACCGAGATTGAACAGATTCGTGGTGTTCGCACGGAGCGCGCACTTGCCAAGCTGTTAGAGCTTGAACTGATTCAGGAGATGGGGCGGAAAAAGGTCGTCGGTCGGCCGATTCTTTACGGCACGACAGATAACTTTCTGCAATCCTTTGGTCTCGCTTCACTCGATGATCTTCCAAGCCTGCCGACGAGTGAAGAAGCTATTAAAGATCTGGACCCTGAACAGCTTGCATTGATACAGGGGGATATGGGAGAAAAAGATGCAGAACTTATGGGGCTTGCCGATGCTTCTGAAGAAACTGCAGGAGCATCAGCGGACGAGACGAAAGGCGGCAAGCCAGAAGAAGCAGAAAGAGATTCTCTAGGAAAGAACGAATAACGGAGGCAAAACCTTGGTTGAACTTTTGGCACCGGCGGGCAGCGTCGAAGCTCTTCGCGCTGCTGTAGAAAGCGGTGCGGATGCTGTCTATCTCGCAGGTGATCATTTTGGTGCACGTGCTTATGCTGGTAATTTTGATGCGGATGGTCTTCGCGAGGCCATCCGCTACGCGCATCTGCGGGATGTTCGCATCCATGTGACGGTCAATACCATCGTGCGCGACGAAGAACTTCCCCTGCTGCGAGAGTACCTTCGTTTCTTAGATGAAGTGAGGGCAGACGCTGCACTGGTGCAAGACCTCGGCGTCGCGCGAATGGCTCGCGAAGTAGCGCCGCATCTTCCGCTTCACGCAAGTACGCAGATGAGCGTATCAAACCTTGAAAGCGTTCTGGCACTAGCACACATTGGTTTCTCACGTGCTGTTCTTGCGCGTGAGATGTCGCTTGAAGAAATAAGACATGTTTGCAAGCACTCGCCCATCGAGATTGAAACCTTCATGCACGGTGCACTCTGTGTCTGTTACTCTGGTCAGTGTCTCATGAGCTCGATGATCGGCAGGCGCAGCGGCAATCGCGGCCGCTGCGCGCAGCCCTGCCGTCTGCCCTATACGCTGGTGGATGCGGATGGCAAGGATGTATTAAAGGAAGAAGCCGGAGACTACCTTCTTTCGCCGCGTGATTTCAATACGATTGACGCATTGCCGGAGCTTATCAAGGCAGGCGTAACATCGCTTAAGATTGAAGGACGCATGAAGCGCCCGGAATATGTCCATACGGTGGTCGATGCCTATCGAAAGGCGATTCATTCTTTTTATGCGAACCATTATACCATTTTAAAAGAGACGCGTGATAATTTGACGCAGATCTTCAATCGCGACTTTACAACGGCTTACCTTTTCGGAAAGCCCGGAAAGAATATGATGAGTGACCGTCGTCCGAATAACCGCGGTCTTCTGGTCGGGCGCGTGGCAGATTATGACCGCGAAAAAGAGCGCGTGACGGTGAAACTTCAAACGAGACTTGTCGTCGGCGATGAAGTGAATATTTGGGTCAAGGTCGGCGGCCGCGTACAGACGAAAATAGAAAATCTCTTTACAAAAAAGGGCAGTGTGCAAAGGGCAGAGGCAGGCGAGATTGTCTCATTCCAGATTGCGGGGCGCGTCAGCAGGAACGACCGCATCTTCAAAATCTTTGATGCCGCACTCATGGAAGAAGCGAAAGCGTATTATTCAGGCGGTGCTCCGATCCGCCGCTTACCTGTGAAAGGCGAAGTCTTTGCGGATATTGGACGACCGCTTGAAATCCGGTATGAGGATGAATTGGGAACTGTCGGCATCGGCAAGACCGATTTTATCGCAGAATCTGCTAAGAGACGTCCCCTCACAAAGGAAACGGTAGAAAAACAAGTGGGACGCCTAGGTTCCTCGCCCTTTGCACTAACCAGTCTCACAACCAACCTTGGAAAAAACATCATGGTGCCCGTCAGCGAGATCAATGAGGCGCGGCGCAGAGCCGTGGATATGCTGGAAAAGGCGCGTCTTTCAAAAATTACACGGGCACCAGGACGGTATGATGACGAACAGATTGTACGAAAAGCAGCGCAAAAGCAAGCGCATCTCGTGGTTGCCGTTGATACACTGGCAAAGATAAAAACTGCACTTGATGCAGGTGCGGACAGCATCCTTTTTGGCGGAGAGTCTTACACGCACACGCATATTACGGCGGGAGATTACCAAAAGGCGGCAGAGCTTGCGCGAACTCGTGGGGCACGCATCGACTTTTCGACACCGCGCATTGTCAAGGACTCGATGATGAAGGCGATGGAAAAGCTCGTTTGTGTGTTTGAAGATATACAGCCTGATGCCATCCATGTACATAACATCGGGATGCTGTCTCTCGTGCGTCGCTTGACGAGTCTGCCGATTCACGCGGATTATTCGCTGATTTCCTTTAATAAGGAGACATTGGCTTTTCTAAAAGACTATGGTGTCAGCGAAGCTACGGCATCGCCTGAACTCAATGTTGAGCAGCTAGCAGAGCTGGTGCATCAGAGCATACTGCCGCTCACGGCAATCGTTCATGGCAGGTTGGAAC
>CAUVCH010000177.1:0-2654 GCA_963550265.1 uncultured Mitsuokella sp.
ATCTCCGTATCTAAGTGCTTCATAGCTTTAGTATGGCTTTGACTGAGCTTGGTAAATTTTGATTTTATGGAAATAGATAAAAAAGATACGGAAGGGACGGCGCAGGTATATAGAAAGACGCGGCGTCGTGTAAAGCGAAGCTATCGCCGCGCTGTCCTTTTAGGAATCGTTCTTCTCGTTCTTTGCTTTTCAATCACCGGTATTTATGTGATGACGCATTCAAAGCTGAAGAGAGGCGCAGCCGTTGGCGATGATAACATCATCCGTATCATGCTCCTAGGTGTCGATCAGAGAAAAGATGATGTTGGGCGCAGCGATACGCTCATGGTTGCTGCTGTCGATACGACGAGTGAGAAGACAGCGCTTCTATCCATTCCGCGTGATACATGCACGGAGATCGACGGAAATGGATACGATAAGATTAACCACGCATATGCCTTTGGCGGACATGAGCTTTCACAGAAAAGTGTTGAGCATCTTCTCGGCGTCCCGATGGATCACTATATCATCATCGACATTCAGGCGTTTAAGCGTATCATCGATATGATCGGCGGCGTCGATATTGATGTGGAAAAGCGCATGCATTACGAAGACCCTTGGGACGATGACGGCGGGCTCGTCATAGACCTTTCCCCAGGCGAGCAGCATATGGACGGAGAAAAGGCGATTCAGTATGTGCGTTACCGCGACGGCGAGGGGGATATCGGACGCATTGGACGGCAGCAGAAATTTATGAAAGCTGTACTTGCCAAAGTCATATCGCCGGAGATTCTGCCACGTTTGCCGAAGCTCATTGATGAGATGAAACGTGCAGTTGTGACGGATATGACGGTGTCCGAACTCATGGACTTTGTACAGATCCTGAAGAGCGTCCATGACAATGGATTTTCCGCACATATGGTTCCGGGGCAGCCTGCCTTCCATAAGGACATCAGTTATTGGATTCCGGATATCTCGGACACGCGTGAACTTCTCTACAGCGAACTTGGCCTTTCTATGAAAGAGGAAGATCGGGAAAGGGCAGAGAAAGATGAGAAAGAATACTTAGCTGCATTGCCAAAGGATCTTCAAATTACCCAGAAGAAAGAAGGCGAGGCGGCTGCTCTGCCAAAGAAGACGGAAGACAAACCGATGAAGCCAAACGAAATCTCTGTGATGGTCATCAACTCGTCCGGTATCAACGGCGCGGGCGCATCGGTTGCGGAGGCGCTGCAGAAGAAGGGATTTATTATCTCAGGCGTTGAGACGGGAGAGACCGATTCCCGCGAACAGACCACCATTACGACGTCGTCGAGAAATACCGATGTTTTCTACGGGATGCCCTTTCCCTGCATCATTCGTGACGGCGGCAGTTCGAATCAGGCGGTCGTCAATATTGGACGCGATTATAAACGATGAGATGTTTTAGAACGATTCTCATTAGGATAAGGTGAGGTAGAACGTTGAGCGCGCTCAAGGCAGTTGGATTAAAGAAAGAATTTGGAGCAGAAACACTCTTTGACCAAGTCTCTTTTGATGTTATGCGTGGAGACAAGGTCGGATTCGTTGGGCCAAATGGTGCTGGAAAGACGACGCTGATGAAGTGTCTCTTGGGACTGGAAGAGCTTGACGGCGGCACAGTGGACTTTGCAGCGGCGACAGTTGGCTACGTCGAGCAGCAAGCAGATTTTTCCAATGGCACGCTTTATGAGGAGTTTCTTCGTGCCTTTGATGATATCATTGCGCTCGAAGCAAAAAAGCGTGAGCTTGAGCGGCGCATAGCAGACGGCGATACAAAGGAGCTTGAGGCATACGGCAAGGTGGTCGACCGCTTTGAAGATCTTGGCGGGTATGACTTCGAGAGCCGCATTCGCCGTGTCGCCTTTGGACTCGGCTTTACAGAAGCAGATTTTAAGAAGAATACCGCACATTTTTCAGGCGGACAGAAGACACGCATCTGCCTGACAAAAGCGTTGCTGCGCGAGCCGGACTTCCTTTTTCTTGATGAGCCAACAAACCACCTCGATATCGAGATGACGCAATGGCTCGAAAACTTTTTGCGAAACTATGCGGGCGGCGTTCTCATCATCAGCCATGACCGCTACTTTCTCGATCGTGTCGCGACGCGCATCTTAGAGCTTGATGGCGGGCAGGTGACAGCATATGCGGGCAATTATACCTATTATAAAAAGGTGAAATCCGAGCGCCGAGCAGCACTTGTCTCAGCCTATGAAAAGCAGCAGGAGCATATCAAAAAGACTGAGGAGTATATAAGAAAATACCGTGCGGGGATTAAAAGCAAGCAGGCGCGCGGCAGGGAAAGCCAGCTGAGGCGCATGGAGCGCATTGTTCTTCCGCCGGAGGATGCGACGTTTAACTACTTTGCGTTGGCAAAGCCGCCGGAATGTGCGCAGCGCGTGGCAGAGATGGAAGACGTTTCTTTTTCCTTCGGTCGCCACTGCATTTTTTCACACGTATCGCTTCTTATCCGAAACGGTGATGGCGTTGCGCTGGTCGGTCCCAATGGTGCGGGAAAGACGACGTTGCTTCGTTTGCTTGTCGAAGAACTTCAGCCGGAAGCCGGGCGCCTGAAGATTGGTTCCCGCGTCAAGATTGGGTACTTTTCGCAGCAGCACGAAGGTCTTCACATGGAAAATACAATCCTTGATGAAATC
>CAUVCH010000178.1:0-2644 GCA_963550265.1 uncultured Mitsuokella sp.
TTTCTTCCCGCGGCTTCGTATACGCCGCATTGCTCTGCCACATGTAGGACGCTGCTGCGTCCGCCACGCCGCGATAATTCTCCCAATCGAGAAGCGCACGCGCAAGGTCGCTGCCGCCCTGCGCCGTTTCGACGCGAAGCTGCGGCACGGCGCGACGAAACGCTTCAAGCGTCATATCGTCGAGCAAAATATTTTCCCCTGTACGAAGCGCAGATTCGGGCAAAATGACGCCGTCCGGCGCATCGGGAAGCTGTGCAAGCGCACGCAGCATATCTTCGCCCGTCAAAAGCCCCGATACATTGACCGATCTGCCGAAGTAATCATTTTCCACACCCAGGCAATCAACGGCAAGCCCCGGTACGGAAATCTCTGCCACAAGTTCACGAAAAAGCGGCGCGACCGACGTACCCGAAAGAATCACCAGATGCAGCGGAGCGTCATATCTCTTGGACGCACCAAAATTCTCCACGGCCTTTTTCCACTCTTCGATGAAATTGCGTGCAAGCCCGATGCCGTTGTCAAGCTGCGGAAAGCCGTCGTATGCCTCGACAGGCGGCACAGGAAGTCCCGCGAGGAAATAGAATTCGTCGCCCAGATAGACGAAACCCTTGCCCGTTTTCTCCCGTGCCCGTCGCTGCCACATCTCGATCTGGCGAATGACGGCAGCCGCTCCTGCGCGATCGAAAATCTTCAACGGATAGCAGCCGTCACGAAAGCGCGTAAGTCCGACAGGCACAACGGCGAGTGACAAAGCGTGCGGCTGTCTTGCCAAAAGCTCCGCCACCGTGCGGTCAAGCTCCTTGCCATCGTTGAGCCCCGGGCACAGAACAACCTGCGTATGGTACTCGACGTCCGCCGCGTCGAGTCGATCGAGATGCCGAACGATCTCAGCCGCACGCTTTGTATTGAGCATGGCGGCGCGCAGGTCGGGATTCATCGCGTGGACGGAAACGAAGAGCGGTGAAAGATGGTAGCGCTCAATGCGCTGAAAATCCCGCTCACGCATATTCGTCAGCGTGACGAAGTTGCCATAAAGGAATGACATGCGATAATCGTCATCTTTGACCGACAAGCTCTTTCTCATGCCCGGAGGCACCTGATCAACAAAGCAGAAATAGCAATGGTTGCCGCACGAACGTATACCGTCGAATACAGCGGACGCGAACTCAACGCCGAGTTCTTCGTCGAAGTCCTTATCAAAGGCAAGCAGTTCCTGCTCACCATCCGCATGTTCGACGAGAAGCTCAATCTCTTCCTCAGCAAATGCGAAGCTCAAATCAATGATGTCGCGCAGTTCCTGCCCATTGACAGCAAGAATTTTATCGCCTGCCGCAAGTTCCAGTTCTTCCGCCAAACTTCCCGGTGATACACGTATGATTTCCCCAGACAACATGCTTTTCCTCTGACTTTTCTCGGGATGTCGCCCCGTTTTGATGAATAAGGGAGTGATGAATATTCATCACTCCCCGACTGTTCTTATTCAGCTGTGAGGTTTAGGCTTCGCCGCTCTCCTCGTTGGTGACAGGCTCATCCTTGTAATAGGAAACGTCTGAAACCTCTGCGTCGCGCTGCGCCCTCGTGATGGAAAGCGAGATGCGCTTGCGCTTCATGTCGATATGAAGGATTTTAACCTTCACGATGTCGCCAAGCTGCACCGCTTCATCCGCACGCGCAATGCGGCGGTCGGCAAGCTCACCCATCGGAATCAGACCGTCAAATCCCGGCTCAATTTCCATGAAAGCGCCGAAATCCGTAAGTTTAATGATCTTGCCTTTGATGTGCGTATCTTCGGCATAGCGTTCCGCTTTATCGAGCCACGGATCGCGCATCGTATCTTTGACAGACAGGGAGATACGCTTCGTCTCAGGATCGAAGTTCTTCACATAGACATCGACTTCATCACCGACGGAAAGAACATCCGACGGCTGTTTCACGCGATGCCACGCAAGATCGGAGATATGCGCCAAACCATCGACGCCGCCGATATCAATGAATGCACCGTATTCGACGAGGCGCTTGACCGTACCGCGGATGATCTGCCCGACTTCGAGCTTCGAAAACACTTCTTCCTGCTTCTTCTCGCGCTCTTCCTCCAAGAGACTGCGGCGCGAAAGGACAAGGCGCTGCTTGCGGATGTCGATTTCAATCGGCAGGGCTTCCACCGTCTGTCCGACGTATATGGAAAGATCCTTGACGAAGTGAAGCTCCATCTGCGATGCCGGAATGAAGCCGCGCAGCCCGCTGACAGACGCGACAAGACCACCTTTGACAACCTGTGTGATCTGTGCCTCAACCGTCTTTCCGTCCTCTTTGAGCGCCTCGATTTCCTTCCATGCGACCATACGGTCAGCACGCACCTTCGAAACCGTTGCGCCGTTTTCACCGCCAAGGCTCACGACAAAGACCTCGATCTCATCATCGAGCTTTACGACGTCCTTAGCAGAATCCGGCTCGGGAGAAGCAAGCTCTCTCTTCGAGATGGGAATGTCCGCCTTGAGCCCGGCGATGTTGACGTAAGCCTGCCCATCGTCGACAGCGACGACCGTAGCCTTTACGACATCGTGTTCCCTTACCTCCTGCATGGACTCTTCTTCAGCCTCAAGCAAACTCTTCATGTCCTGTTCTTGCACTTTTGATATACCTC
>CAUVCH010000179.1:0-2638 GCA_963550265.1 uncultured Mitsuokella sp.
GTTGCGCAGCTCCCGCGTATCTGTCTTTACCTGCTTCCAATATCAGCTGTTCCCTTTATCATCTATCCTTTTATGAAACGCAGAACCTGCTGGGTGCATATGTTCCTTGGCGCTGCCATTGCGATGGCGCCTGCAGGCGGCTATGTCGCAGCAGCAGAAGAAATCACGCTTCCCATGGTCACTTTATGCGTCGCTGTTGCCCTTTGGATGGCAGGGTTTGATGCCATCTATGGCTCGCAGGATGAGGCCTTTGATCGTGCGCATGGGCTGCACTCGCTCTCTGTGACCTTTGGTGCAAGGGGGGCATTCTATATCTCCTACGTCATGCATGTTCTCTGTATCGCAGCGTTCTTTGCCGTCGGCATTCTGCTCGGTCTAGGAAATATTTACTTTATTGGCGTCGGCATTGCAGCGGGTACGCTCTATTATCAGCATAAGATTGTCAGTCCAACGGATCTCTCGCGGGTGACACAGCGGTATTTTATGCGCAACGGCATTGTCAGCGTAGCGATCTTTGCCTGCACTTGGGTGAGTTATTTTTTTTAAAGAGGTAAGATTATGTCAGCAAAAATCCTAGAGGGCAAGTTCTTTGCACAGAAATTTCGAGAGGAAGCCGGTGTGCGTGCCGATGCGCTGCGGGAAAAGTATGGCGTGACGCCGGGACTTGCGGTCATCATCGTCGGTGAGAATCCTGCGTCTAAAGTCTATGTTCGCAATAAACACAAGTCCTGCGAGGAGCTTGGCATTTACTCGGAAGTCATCGAGATGCCGGAGCATGCGACGAAGGAGGAACTTCTTGCAAAGATCGATGCGCTGAATGAAGATGAGAAAATCCACGGCATTCTTGTCCAGCTTCCCCTGCCGAAAAATATTCAGAAAGATGAGGCGGAAATTCTCGAGCGCATCGATCCGAAAAAAGATGTCGATGGTTTCCATCCCGTCAATGTCGGCCGTCTTGTGACAGGTGGGGAAGCACTGATTCCCTGTACGCCGCACGGCTGCCTGAAAATGCTCGAGCTTGCGGGCATTCCGCTGGATGGTGTGAATGCCGTTATCATCGGCCGCTCAAACATCGTTGGCAAACCGATGCTTCACCTTCTCCTCAAGAAGCATGCGACGGTGACGATTTGCCACAGTCATACAAAGAACCTGGCTGAAATCACAAAAAAAGCCGATATTCTCGTGGCTGCTGTCGGCAGGCCACAGTTCGTCACAAAGGATATGGTTAAGCCCGGCGCTGCCGTCATCGATGTCGGCATCAACCGCATTGCTCCGAAAAAGCTCGTTGGCGATGTCGCCTTCGATGAAGTAAAGGAGGTTGCCGGTGCCATTACTCCGGTTCCAGGCGGCGTCGGGCTTTTGACTGTCGCCATGCTGATGGTCAATGTGGTATGGGCAGCAGAGATGCAGCTTGCAGAAAAATAAAAGCCTACAGGATAGAAGTCAGCAGGTGAATAAAGATTGACAAGTGATAGACCATCTGTTACAATAATAAGCAATAAAATTCTGCCGTGCTGACGGATTTGTGGAATTGACCACATGTACAGCAGAATAAGTTCTGGAAGCCGACCGTCTGGGCAATGTGTTTTGCTCGGACGGTCGGTTTTTTGCAGATTGCCCGCGTGTAGTCGTGTAATTATGTGGGAGGTAGCACATGAAAACAGACGTTGAAATTGCACAGGAAGCACAGATGAAGAAAATTTCTGAGATTGCTGCAAAGCTCGGTATCACAGAAGATGAACTCGAGCTCTATGGTAAATATAAGGCAAAGGTCAGCCTTGAAGCCTGGGAGCGCGTGAAGGATAATAAGGACGGCAAACTCATCCTCGTCACGGCGATCAACCCGACGCCGGCAGGCGAAGGCAAGACGACGACGAGTGTCGGGCTTGCGGATGCACTTACGAGGCACGGGCATAAGACGGCAGCCGCCCTTCGTGAGCCTTCGCTTGGTCCTTGCTTCGGAATGAAGGGGGGGGCAGCTGGCGGCGGCTATGCGCAGGTCGTGCCGATGGAAGATATCAACCTGCACTTTACAGGCGATTTTCATGCGATTACGACAGCGCATAATCTGCTGGCAGCGGCGATTGATAACCATATCCAACAAGGCAATGCGCTGGACATCGACGTGCGGCGCATCACATGGAAGCGCGTCTTAGATCTCAACGACCGCGCGCTTCGCCATGTCGTTGTTGGACTCGGCGGAAAGGCGCATGGCGTTCCGCGCGAGACGGGCTTTGATATCACGGTGGCTTCTGAAATGATGGCCATCTTATGCCTTGCCTCAGGGCTTACGGATATGAAGGAGCGGCTCGGCCGCATTGTCATCGGCTACAGCCGCAGCGGCCGTGCCATTCGTGCGGATGAAATCGGTATTACGGGTGCGCTGACGCTGCTCTTTAAGGATGCGATCAAGCCGAACATCGTTCAGACGCTTGAAGGCACGCCAGTCTTTATTCACGGCGGACCTTTTGCCAACATTGCGCATGGCTGCAACAGCGTTATGGCGACGAAATTTGCGTTGAAGTTTGCAGACTTCGTCGTGACGGAAGCAGGATTCGGTGCCGACCTCGGCGCTGAAAAGTTCCTTGACATCAAGTGCCGCTTGGCGAAGCTTCGTCCCGATGCCGTCGTCATTGTC
>CAUVCH010000180.1:0-2605 GCA_963550265.1 uncultured Mitsuokella sp.
GATATGCGCTTTGATTGAAATCAACCGAGCCCAAGCTCCTTCCATTTTGCATCGACTTTCGCGCGGATTTCGTCTGACATGCGAATCTCATCCGGCCATTCGCGGCTGTGCCCTTCTTCTGGCCACGTCTTCGTCGCATCAATGCCGAGCTTCGCACCCCACTTCGCCATCGGTGACGAGTGATCCAGGACGTCGAGCGGCCCTTCGATGATTTCAAGGTCGTGTTTTGCATCAATATTGTTAAAGACGCGCCAGGCAACCTCTGAAATATCCTGCACATTGACATGGGCATCGACCACGACAATCATCTTGACATTCATCATCTGCCCCATCCCCCAAAGCGCGTGCATGACCTTGCGCGCCTGCATCGGATAGCGCTTTTTGATGGAAACGATACAGCAGTCATGAAAGACACCTTCAAGCGGCATATTGATATCGATGATTTCCGGCTGCATCTGCTGCAGCAGCGGAAGAAAGATGCGCTCTGTCGCCTTTGCAAGGTAACAGTCTTCCATCGGCGGCTTTCCAACGACGGTTGAACAATAAATCGGATCCTTTCGGTGCGTGATCGCTGTGATGTGAAAGACCGGATAGTCGTCTGCCAGGGAGTAATAGCCCGTATGGTCGCCGAAAGGCCCTTCTCGGCGCATTTCATCGGAAAGAACATAGCCCTCGAGGATAATCTCTGCCGTCGCCGGGACTTCGAGGTCAACCGTCTTGCACTTCACAAGCTCAACCGACTTGTGACGGAGAAAGCCTGCGAAAACCATCTCGTCGATATCGCGTGGCAGCGGTGCCGTCGCCGCATAGGTCAGCACAGGATCCGTACCGATGGCAACCGCCGCTTCGATGCGCTCCTTGCCCGCAGCCTTCACATCCTGATAATTTTCCGCACCGTTCTTATGGATATGCCAGTGCATTCCCGTCGTCTTGCTATCGTATTTCTGCAAGCGATACATGCCGACGTTGCGCTTTCCCGTCGTCGGATTCTTCGTAAAGACAAGGGGAAGCGTCACAAAAGGGCCGCCATCCTGCGGCCAACAGGTGAGGATGGGAATATCATCGAGCGTTGCATCGTCTGTATGCACGACTTCCTGGCAGGGCGCACGCTTGACATACTTCGGAAAATTGATCGCATTCTTAAACTTTGGAATCATCGTGACGACGCTCATCTTATTCTGAAGCGAAACGTACGGAAGCTTCAGAATCGTACGGAGTTCATCTGCGACATCATCGAGCTTTTCAACACCGAGCGCCATTGCCATGCGCTCGTAGCTGCCAAGGGCATTCATGAGAACGGGCATCTTGGAACCCTTGATCTTCTCAAAGAGAATCGCGACGTTCTTTTCGCCCGTCTCCTTTGAAATGCGATCGGTGATCTCCGTGATCTCAAGATAGGGATCGACCTCGGCCTTGACACGCTTTAAAAGGCCTTTATCCTCCAGGCATTCTATGAACTCGCGCAAATCTTTATATGCCATATTTTTCTCCTATTTTCTCAAAGCAAAGCGGACGATGAGATATCCCACTTCATATAGGATGATCATCGGCAGGGCAATCATCGACTGGGTGAAGATGTCCGGCGTCGGTGTAATAATGGCGCCGAGGATAAACGAAAGGAAGATAACGATGCGCTGATACTTGCCGAGGAAACGGCTCGAGAGAATGCCAATTTTGCCGAGAATCGTGATGATGAGCGGCAGCTCAAAGACAAAGCCAAACGGCAGGACAAATGAGATGACAAAGTCAAAATAGCGATTGACAGAAAAGAGAGCCTCAAGCTCTCCATTGCCAAAACTCATGAAAAACCGAATGCCCGCCGGCAGCACGAGGAAGAAGGAGAAGGCAAGCCCTGCAAAGAAGAGCAGGACAGAAATCGGCACGACAAGACCAAGAACCAGCCGCTCCTTCCGCGTCAGCGCCGGCAGAAAAAAACGCCATGCCTGGTAAAAGACGACAGGCAATGCAAGCAGGAACCCCGCGACGATAGCAACCTTGATGTAGGTGAAAAAAGCTTCCGACGGCTGCATATAGTAAAGTTTACCCGCGGGAAGCGTCAGATAGTGCATGATGTCGCCGATAAAACAGTAGCCGACGACGCTGCCGACAGCAACGGCAATAAGACTCTTTATGAGGCGGCTGCGCAGTTCCGTAAGATGCGCGATAAGCGTCATCGAACCGTCATCTTCTGCCTCTATCTCTTTACTGTCATCCTCTTCCTCTACCTCGTCCGTATCGTCTGCTTCTGGTGCATCGTTTACCGCCTCCGCGCTCTTTGCGCGTTCAAGTTCCGCATCATCCGCCATGTTCTCGCATTCACCCTCATGCTTTTCCACGGTCGCCATCCTCGCCTGCTGACGTTTTTTTCGCTGTGTCTCTTCCTTTTGCTTCGGCTTCGTCCTTCGGCGTCACATCGATGGCCGGCGGCTCTGCATCCGTCACGCCCTTATTAGCCGATTTGAACTCGCGAATGCTCTTTCCCAGCGCTTTCCCCACATCCGGCAGCTTTCCAGGGCCAAAGATCACAAGACCGATGATCAGAATCAGCACTAATTCCGGTACACCAAGACCGAACATATCATCCCTTCTTCCTTCTTACAAATGT
>CAUVCH010000181.1:0-2599 GCA_963550265.1 uncultured Mitsuokella sp.
CGAAGCATACCCCCCGCCACATCCTGACGCTCGAAGACCCTGTCGAATATATCTTCACAAAAGAAACTTCGCTCATCAGCCAGCGAGAATTTGGACGCGACTTCTTTTCCTTCGAGGCTGGACTGCGGAGTGCACTTCGCGAGATGCCCGACATTCTTCTCGTCGGCGAGATCCGCGACAAGGAAACCATGCGCGCAGCACTGATGGCGGCAGAAAGCGGCAGTCTTGTGCTATCGACATTGCACACGATGGGAGCGGCGGAAGCCCTTCTTCGCATGGATGGCTTTTTTGCAGAAAATGAGCGCGATGCCATCCGCTCACAAGCAGCAGCTGTGCTTCAAAGCATCTTTTCACAGGAACTGCTTCCCGCAAAGAGCGGCGGCCGCGTCTCCCTCACCGAGGTGCTCCTTCGGACACCCGCAACGACAAACCTTATCCGACAGGGAAAATACATGCAGCTAACCTCCTCAATGATAAGTGGAAGTGCACTTGGGATGCAGACAAGGGAGATGGCGCTTGATGCACTTTATCGAAGCGGAAAAATTACGGAAGCCGTTTATCGCGAACAGAAACGAGGCGAAACGATTTGAACCATCTGCGAATGTTCTCCTATACAGCGCGGGATAAAAACGGCGCGAAACGATCCGGCACAGTTGAAGCAGCGGATATTCATAGCGCGGCACGAAAGATTCGCGCCATGGCACTCTATATCATAAAACTGAAAGAAGAAAGCCTGCCTGCATTCCTTCAGAAAAATCGCCTGACTTCCAGCTCTATGAATCCGCACCGTACATCCATGTTCCATGCTTTTTCAAATCTTGGACAAAAAGATGCTGTCTTCTTTTTCCAACAGCTTGAAACCCTCTTTGCTGCCGGGGTACCCATTCACGAGGCACTTGCCGCCATCACCAAAGTGCCACAGGCCTCTGCATACACGCGCATGATTGAAGGAATCTATCGAAAAGTTCTTCTCGGCGCTCCGCTTTCTGAGGCCTTGCGCACCTATCCCAAGGTCTTTTCTGAGACCTCTGTATACCTTGTGCGCTCCGGTGAACAAAGCGGCTCACTCGATACCATACTGAAAAATCTCGCAGCGTTCCTCGCCCGTGACCACGAAGCCCACGAACGCATGAAATCCATCATGCTTTATCCTATGGCTCTGCTCATCATCACGATGCTTTCCGTCACCTTCATGACGATCTTCGTTCTGCCGACAATGGCATCGATGCTGCGCGACATGAATGTTCCTCTGCCGCTTCCCACGGAACTCCTTCTCACCGGCTTTGCCTTCATCACCGGACATCTCACATCCGCTGCTTTCCTAGTCTCTGCACTTTTTCTTTTCGCTTTCTCTCTCATGAAAACGCCGCGTACAAGGCAGGAAATCGACCGTCTGCTCCTCCATATCCCTATCTTTGGAAAACTTCGCCTTTATGCAGCTTGGCGCATCATCCTTGAGACACTGTCCGTCCTCATCGCAAGCGGCATGACCTTTGCCGATGCGCTGAATATGGTGCGAAAGGCGACGAAAAATCTCGCCCTTCAATATCTTCTGGATAACGCGTACCATGAAGTTTCGAAGGGCAATCGCCTGAGCCTTGTCCTTGGAAAATCTCCGCTCTTTCCCGCGCTTCTGACTTCGATGATCGCAGCGGGAGAAACGTCCGGCGAAATGGAGCAAATGATGAAGCGAGCAGCAGACTTCTGCGGCGTGACAGCAACGAACTTGTCCACGCGCATTGAAGCTCTCGCTGAACCCATCATGATGCTCTTCATCGGCGGCATCATCTTTTTCTTCATCCTCTCCGTCATCCTGCCGCTCCTCGGTACGATGGATGCTTTAACCTAGCTAGTCTTGAACCACAGAAAGGAATCTCTCCCTATGAAGATTCGCATGCCACAGTCCTATTTCAGCAAACTCATGCGTGCCATCGTTGAATTTGAAATGATCCAAGACGGTGACAAGATTCTAATCGGTGTATCGGGCGGCAAGGACAGTATCTTCCTAACCTATGCGCTTGCCTGTATGCGCGAGCGGCTGAAAAAAGATTTCTCGATTGCCGCACTGACCATCAACCCGATGTTTCCCGATGTCAACTTTGATGTCGAGCGAATTCGCAAGTTCATAGAAAACCTCGACGTCCCCTTTGATACAATAGACGTCGATATCGCGGGAACGATTGAAGCGCAAGGCGGCAAAAATCCATGCTTCACCTGCGCCTTTTTCCGCCGCGGCGCCATGAACAGACATGCGAGTGAACACGGCTACAACAAGATTGCCTATGCCCATCATAACGATGATGCCGTCGAAACCTTCCTGATGAGCCTCCTCTACTCAGGGCAGATTCAGACTTTTCTGCCCGTCACCTATCTCGACCGCACCGATCTCACAGTCATCCGTCCGCTCGTCTACTTCCGCGAAAGCGATACACGTGCCGCCGTCCAATATCACGGCTTCACACCTGAGCCATCCTCTTGTCCGAATGACGGTCATACCATCCGTCAGACCGTGAAAGAGCTCATTGCCAAACTGGGCGAAGAAAATCCCACACTCTATGACCACTTAGCCGCTGGCATGCGCCAAGGTGCACTTGGTGAG
>CAUVCH010000182.1:0-2598 GCA_963550265.1 uncultured Mitsuokella sp.
CGTAAAATAAAGCGCCATAATCGAAGCCGGCGTCAAACATTGCTGTTTTATGTAAAAATAAACGACCTGCACAAAAGGAATTGCCAGACACAAAAAATCAAGCGCCGCAAAAAGCGCCGCGACAAAGCGCACCAGCTTTTTCCCGTCAAACGCCAAAGACTGCAAAGAAGAAAGCAAAAGAAAAATCCCCGTGCCGCAGAGAAAATCGAGCCGTATGAGAGAAACATACCACGGCGTATCATACGACCACGAATACAGCAGCGGAAACGTCACACACCACGCCACACCCGCAAAGAGATGCGGCGCATGGTTCAGCGAAAAAAGCCGCACACGCGCACCGTACTGAAAAAGCACAAGCGCACCGATCACAGGCACAAGCCACGGCAGATAATTCCCCGGCGTCATATCCTCGCCGATATTGATGTAGAACGAAATGAGCACAAAATAAAAAACGACAGCCCCTGCGACATATCGCACGCCCTCGTTCTTCTCCCCTATGGAAAACCGCATGAAGACCGCATCCTTTATCTATTTTTCGGCAGAGCAGACAAAGCCGCCCACCTCGGCGGTGCCAAAAAGCCCGATTCCACCGCAGTTTTTCTTTAGTATAGAAAAACCATCCGCATTCGTCAAGTGAATTTTTCCTTGCGGCTTTGATGTTGTATAAAGGAAGCACTGCTAAAATGAAGAGCGGCAGCTGCCTGTATCAGTGCTTCCCATAACATAGATCATGCCTACAGGCAAGACACAGAGCCGAAAGCCCCTTCACCTCTTGGCCGCATTCCTCTTCATGCCGCGAAGCGCCGCCTTCGCCCAAAAGAAGAACGCATGCACATCCTCGTAAGCGTAGGCATGATCCGTAAAGCTCAGGAGCAGCTCCTCCATGGTGTTCGGTTGATACGCATAAGGCCGCATTTGCGATATATACGATTCCATTTTGCTCGTACCATAGCCGGAAAAAAATTTCTTTGTGTCCTTATTATTATCGAGCAGCATCTGCAAATACTGACGCGCCTCCACCTCTTTGCCGATCTTATAAAAAAGAAGTGCCATGGCAAGAGGAAACTGCGTTCCCCATTCCTCTCCGCACTTCTTGAAAAATTTCTGTGCCGCCTTTTCCTCTTCCAAACGCGCATAAATATGAATGAGCGTATAGCGAATGCCAAGATTGTCACTCGTGCAAAGGCGAAGCATCGACTCGCACTCCTTAGCGGCAAGGCGCATCTTGCGATTCAGCAATAAAACCATGACATACGAATGGCAGACCCGCATGTACGGACGCGTCTCCACAAGACCCCAGAAACTCCCGATATCATCCTTCGTGAAAAACCCCTGCTCCCGCAGCTGCTTTTCTGCTTTCTGCTGCAGCTCGAAAAGACGCTGCTCCTGTTCACATGGATTCTTCGCCGTCATCTCGATCTCCGCCAACGCCGCATCCACATGCTCAGGCTCCATCTCACGCGCCTTCCGAATCCACTTCAGCCGCTCCTTCCGGCTGCCCGCTTCCTGCGCACGATCCAAAAACACATCCGCCGACTCCTCCTCCGCCATCGACGCAGGAAGCGGCGATCCTTCATTCACCATCGTCACATACTCCTGCAGCAGCGCATCCATCTCAGCATCCGTTGGTTCCTCATGCCCCATCTGTGCCAAGAAGCGCTGAAAACCTTCATAGAATCTCTCACTATCGCTCTTCGCCACTGTCATCGCCTCTTTCTTTATTGATATCCACATTTACATCATACTGTGTACAGCACGAACAGCCATTAGCTATTTTCTTCCTCACTATCCAATATGTTTACTTGCCTTGACAGTGCAGCACTTGGATGCTTCCCCTTGCGCTCTGACCCAACCTTGACGGGTACAGAAAGCAGGTAGCGCGAACGCCCACGACGTTTCTTGCTGTGCGCGAAGACGTCTTTGAGGCTCCTCTGTTTCCCTTGAAAGCAATAGCGAATCGTCGGACTGCGCTTGACCATGGCGATGACATCCAGCTGCAAAGCATGGGCAGCTAAAATCTGCTTCGGATTGGAGAACCAGCTGTCAAACAAGACGTACTTCGCACGGTGTCCTGCCTTGAGCGCCTCTCGCAACAATTCCAGCATGACGCAGGTTCCTTTTCGGCGAGCCACGATGCGCCGCTTGCCACAAAGGGAGCGTCGATCAAAGCTGTTGCATGAGCCGAGGACGTTCTGCGCCTTAGAAGAGGCGCGCATCGAGAAATTGATGGGCAGGAAGGTGCGGCCATCCGTCCATCCGAGCGTTAGGAGACGAAAGCCTTTCTTGAACCGCCTGGAAACATGCTCGAATACGCGCGAGGCAAGTTCCGTCCTCTTGAAGCCGGCACGTAATTCTATGATTCCCTAGACGCGGCTTCTTAAGATTTCATTCCCTTGTGGGAAATTTGTCAACTGGTCTTGACAATATCAGGTGAGATATTCTCCTTCATCGAAGTCTTAGATTTTTCCTCTCCACACAATCTTATCTTCCACATCAATCTCCTCACCCGTCTGGATCTCCATCACCTTGAGCAATGTTTCCGCTCGTATCGTATGGAAAGACCCTCTCGGGATACGCACCGTCTGCCCCTCGGCCACT
>CAUVCH010000183.1:0-2589 GCA_963550265.1 uncultured Mitsuokella sp.
GAGATGCTTGAAAAGCGGCTTTAGATTACATTAGGATGGATCAAGACCGCACATAATGGAAGTCATTCCTGTTTATGGGTCAAGGCGGGCACGTTTTCCCTTCTTTCGCATGTGAAGATTCGCGAGGTGACAAAAAAAGCCGTACAAGAAGAAGCCGCTGCACGCATGGCGAAAGCGGGCTTTTTGCATATCAAAGAACTCTCGATCGAGGACATTGTCGCAGATAATTACAAACTTGAAACTAATTCAAACTCAGCGTTATACGATGCGATGTACTATCTCTGTCTTGAAGAGGATTATAATAGAAGACAGGACGGCACCCTGACGCCGAAGCATAAGAACGCGGCTTTAGAAAGTGGAGAAAAGACACAGGAAATATCTGTGATAGAACGAGTGTGCCAATATTGCCTTCAACAAGAGGTATGTAGTTTATCCGAGGTGCAGAAATTTGCAGAGCAAATTACGCCGCAAACTGCAAGAATGAATGCTATGAAGGCACTCAGCAGGACAATGGTTCGCATTGATGTAGAACAGTATGTTGCAGACAAATGTGTATCTTTTGATGTGGAAAAAATAGATGAAGTGCTCGATGCCGTTGTGACAGATATGTATCTGCCATTACGGTCTTTTGTTGCGTTTGGAAGCTTCCCCGCGTGTGGCCGGGCATGGAACTTGTTTTTGCTGGAAAGTTATTGCAGACGGTTCAGTAAACTCTTTCGCTTTGATGTTCCGTATCCGAATCTTCGATGTGCAGGCACGGTTATCCGCCGGACGTATACAGGAGAATATGAAGATTTACTTGCTGATGCTTTGCGAAAGAAGGACATCCCTCTTCGGGCTTCTGAGGCAGGAGACTTTTTATTCGAGGCTGGCTACTTAGGAAAGATTCCAAATGCTAGCGTCCTATCTCGTATACTGAGAAAAGCACAGAAGATACCACCTCGTTGCTAATGAAACATCGTGAGATTCGTGATGCGTAGTGAAACGATAGCGGGGTGATGGCTTATTTATTCCTATACATATGATAAAGAAACAGGCGGGCTTTTGCTGAATGCCTCACCGAGCAAGCTGTCAAAAGAGCCGCGTCCCGTCTATGCGGCGGAGCTCGATGTACTGGGGTTCGATCGGTACTGGCAGTATGAATCACAGCTGGATGCACCGTATCTGTGGGCAGAGGCGAATGCCTATTACAAATGGTCTTCAATGAGATGATGGTCTACAAGGATTTGAAAAAGAGCAGTTTCCTCATGGCTTTAGGGCTGCCGTCCTTTTTTCGCGCGAGAGACTCAACTGTCAGAATATCGCGAGGATCAGCCCGCCTGCTGCAATCAGTGTGATGGCAACGGTGTGTATGAGACTGACCTTTTCGTGAAAGAGGGTAGCAGCGAGCAGGACGGCGAAGACGACGCTGAGCTTATCGATGGGAGCAACCTGCGAAACATTTCCGGTTTTTAACGCCATGAAGTAAAAGAGCCAGGAGGTCGCGCCTGCAATGCCGCTCAGTGCGATGAAGAGCAGCGCTTTACGGTCAGCAAAGACGGTGCTGAGATCTGCCATATGTCCTTCGGCAGTCATCACGCAGACGAGGAAGATCGCCATGATAACGGCACGGACGGCGGTTGCGGCACTGCTGTCGAGTCCTGAAAGCCCGATTTTGCCAAAAATGGAGACGAATGCGGCAGAAATTGCCGATAGCAGCGCGAAAATGAGCCATGAAGGCATAGGGCAAGGCTTCCTTTCAAAAATCGTTAGAAAGCCCGCCCCCTTTTCCGGCAGATCTGCCGAAGAGAGGGGCGGGCTTTGCTTTATCTATCTTATCTTGTTGGTTTAATCGTCTTCCGGCGGATAAATCATAAAGCTAAGGCTGCTGAAAATCTTGTCACGCGTCGCTTTGCCGTCGGACTGCGGATAGTCTTCGGTGAGTTCGAGTCCGATGACATTGATACTGCCATTGGCAACGAGAACGTTTGCCTTGCCGTTTTTGTCCGTCTTCATCATAACGGTGTGGTGATTGACGACATCGGGAATGATTTCAACGTTTGGCATGGGCTTTCCATTGTGGAGAACCTGTACGGGCAGATAGTCGCCAACATTGAGCTTTGTAGGATCTTTTAAAGGGACAATCTGATAGGGAAGATTCGGCAGAGGAGCTACCTTTTTTACTCCTTTCAGATAATTGACACTGTATTTGATGGCATGTGTGCCCTTGGTAGAGCCGGGAACTTTGTTCATCGGTGCATTGACGACTTTGCCGTCTGCTCCTTTTGTCCAATAGCCGTAGTCGAAGTAGACGACCGCGACGGAGACATTTGGCGATGGGTTGATGGTGATATGATTGCCGCCGTCAATAATTCCGAGGGGAACGCTTGCATAATTCTTGTCGAAGCCGAGGAGCATTGTGACATCCTTCGGATCATAGGCATTGTCCTTGTATCCTTCGCCAAGGACGAGCTGGGTTTGATCCAAGCGCGGCGCGAACCAAACGCCGTGGGCAGCGACAGGGACGCTGCTCGCGAGCAGCGCTGCGCCGACTAGTGCGGAAAGAATCTTTGCTTTTTTCAAAAGAAACACCTCTTTCTAATGATAAAA
>CAUVCH010000184.1:0-2584 GCA_963550265.1 uncultured Mitsuokella sp.
AGAAGTATTTCGAGCAGATTCTGGGACTGCATGCTGCGCCGACGCTGGTCGGTATGAAGGTGGCAAGCCTTCTCTCGTTCCGCCGTTCGAGCTTCGATGATTTCGACGCACTGCTTGCGTCTTATGCGCCTTGCTTTCGCTGCAAAGGAATTTCTACATTTCGCGTGGTGGAGGGAACCGAGTACGTCTTGCTTCTCTTTTACCGCGAGGATGCGCTAAAGAGAGTTATGGCACGTCCTGAGGTAGAGGCAGTTCTCAAAAAATTCGGCTACATCGAGAGCGAATCACTGGAAGAGAGGCTTCAACATCTTCGCGCCCGCATGACACTTCGAAAGACATTTCCGCACGAAATCGGGCTTTTCCTCGGCTATCCAGTCGAGGATGTCAAGGGCTTTATCGAAAATAAGGGTCATGGTTTCCGCTACAGCGGTTACTGGAAGGTATATGCAAATGAAACGGCCACACGCGCTCTCTTCGATCGCTATACCGACTGCACGCGTGCATTCTGCTCGCAGCTGGAAGAAGGTGCCTCGTTTGAAGCACTGATCCGGGCGAGTTGATAGAGGGAATCTCCCTCGCTATACTATACATAAAAGCTTATCTAGGAGGCAAATAACATGAAGAAACTCGCAATTGTCTATTGGTCTGGTACAGGCAATACAGAGGCAATGGCGCAGGCCATTGAAAAGGGTGCGAAAGAAGGCGGCGCAGAGACGACGCTGGTCACGGTCGGCGACTTCGGCGCAGACAAGATGACGGGCTTTGACGGCTACGCATTTGGCTGTCCGGCAATGGGCGATGAGGTTTTGGAAGAAGGCGAGTTCGAGCCGTTCTTCGAAGAAGCGGAAAAGAAGCTCTCCGGCGTCCCGACAGTGCTCTTTGGCTCGTATGGCTGGGGCGGCGGCGCATGGATGGAAGCCTGGGTTGAGCGCACGAAAGCTGCGGGGGCAAAACTCTTCAGTGACGGTCTGACGGCAGAAAATACCCCCGATGACGATGCACTTGCTGCATGTGAGAAGCTCGGCAAGGATTTCGCAGCGGCGCTCTAATTTCGCACCTGAAAGAACCGTTACACTTCCCTTTTGTCTGTACATGACACGCACTTCCCAAAAGATAATAAAGATAATAGATGTACGGAAATTTCTACTATCCTATCACGCATATCCCTTTAAGGCGCGCATCTTTGCGCGTCTTTTTATTTTTGTGAAGAGCTCTTTCATGAAATTTCTATGAAATATGAGTAAAATAAAAGGATTCCAGACGGAAAGGAAGATTTCTTTATGGCATTTGATTCGAAAAAATTCGGAGATAGCATCAAAACTTTCACCTTCGATCAAAGTCGCCTGCATATGGTGGCGGCAGATTTCCGTTATGACCTTAAAAAGGGACTGCGCTCACCGGAAGAGTCGTCACTTCGTCTTTTGAAGTCGTACGTTGACCTTCCGACAGGGCAGGAGAGCGGAGAGTATCTTGCGCTGGATTTCGGCGGGACGAATGTGCGCGTTCTGTGCGTTCGCCTGCTTGGGAACGGTAAGTATGAAGTGGTAAGAAAAGTGGCAAAACCGCTCGTCGTCCCAGGCCTTTACGACTTTGTTGGCAAAGATTCAAAGGCGGTGGATTTATTTGACTTCCTCGCGGGGCTTATCGACGAGGCGATCGACGGCGACAAGACAAAAAAGTATCGGCTTGGGCATACGTTCTCTTTTCCAAGCGAGCAGCAGGCGCTTTGCGATGCGAAGCTCATCGTCTGGACGAAAGAATTTGCGACAGAAGGTGTTGAAGGGCGGTATGTCAATAAGCTCTTGAAAGCAGCGCTGCATCGCCAGGGATTCGACAACGTAGAACCGGTGGCTCTCATCAACGACACAGTCGCTGTCCTCCTAGCTGCTGCTTACGAGTACGGCGATACCTATATCGGTTCGATTTACGCAACGGGGCACAATACCTGCTATCGCGAGACGTTTGCAGAAAGCGCTGCGCCGCCGATGGTGTTGAACCTTGAGTCTGGTGGTTTTCGAAGGCTCATCCCAGGAAAGTACGACATTGCGCTCGATGCTGCTTCTGAAAAGCCGGGGCAGCAGCGCCTGGAAAAAATGGTCTCTGGTCGCTATCTCGGCGAACTCTTTGCCCTGGCACTTGCCGACCTCTTGGGTGAAGAAAAGACGTATGCTTTCACCAGTATTGACCTAGGGGCGATGGTCGCCGACGAGACGGCAGGACTTTTCGAGGTCAGACGCCTGATAAAAGAAAAGACCGGGCATGACCTAGATGAGACGGACGCAGCATGCGTGCAGGAGCTGGCAGCGGCGATTGCCATCCGCTCGGCACGCCTGGTAACGGCGACATATGTCGGCATTCTTTTGCAGCTTGCGGGCGGCGGTGCGGTGAAAAAGCAGCATATTGCCATAGACGGTTCACTCTACGAACATATGCCGCGCATCAAGGAACATATGATGCGCGCTTTCAGTGAGCTTCTCGGCGAGGAAGACAGTCCGAACATTGATATGATGGGCTTGGCAGATGGCAGCGGCCTAGGTGCAGCCATTGCGGCAGCCATGGCAGAAAAAGGATAAAGGGATATCAA
>CAUVCH010000185.1:0-2522 GCA_963550265.1 uncultured Mitsuokella sp.
ATAGATATAGGCGTCAATCTCTGGTATTGTGACCTCTCGAAGCTGACGAGCAAGAGCCGCCGCCGCGCCGAGAACCTGCGCCGTCTCATCAACGTCCATCTTGTCGACGGCGAACGTAAACGAGCGATCCTTTGTAAGCGTGTACGTCTCGACATCATTGCCGATGCCGCCGACCGTGCCATAACGAGAGCCGCCCGCGCTGGTGTGCTCCCCCGAGCGGTCATAGTCCTGCATCTCGACAGTGGAAACTTTAAAGATTTTCACTGTCTTTGCTCCGTCAAAAGAGAAGTCGCCATTTGTGACAAGCCCGCGCTGCGATTCCGCAAAGAAAAGCTCGTCGACGTAGGGCTGAAACTTCGTTACAAGCTGAATAGCTGCCATGTTCTTTTACCTCTTTTCCAGTCCCATGGCTGACCTTATGTCCTTCGCTGTCTGGCGCTTTGCCTCCGCTTCGTATGCGTACGGGTTGCCGATCACCGTGCCGCCCGCCATCGGCGCTTTGCCGCGAAGCATAATGTTGACCATGGTATTCATGCTGTTGGTTGCTGTTTCATCATCCGAAATATCGAGCACATCCGCAAGGTTGCCGTCGAATCCCCGGCGCATCAGTTCTTCACGAACGCGAAGCCGCCTGTTTGCGGTCTCATATTGCGCTTGGAGCTTGACCTGCTCCGCATTGAGCCGCCTCGATACAATCTGATTGACTTCTTCCTGCGTGAATGTTTTTTCTTCTGCCATTTTCATAACCTCCATTTTCGCCTAGAGTGAGCTGCAACAGGCAATAAAATAAGGCACGATGAAACAAGCTGAAGGAGTTGCTTGTTTTTCTCGTGCCCGAAGGAGTAGGCTTACAGCGTCGGACGGTACAACATGGAACTGTCTGCCGCTGCGATACTCACGCGCCTTATTTTATTTTCCTTATCGCCTATTATACAACGCAAAGCCTCGAAGGGCAAGCCCGGCGCTGCTTCGGGCGGCTGCCGCTTCCGTCGCGGTCAATTCCGAGGAGCCGCCGCGCACAGCATCCGCGCCAAAGCGCACCGTTGCGATGGATTCATCCTGCAAGGACGTTTCGAGCAGCGTCTTTTCTTCTGCAAGGTTCTTCAACGCCGCTTCCCATTTGCGATAGTCCTTGAGCAGTCGCTTGACTGCTTTCACTTCGTCGCTCTGCTTTTGCATGCGCTGCATCCTCGCTTCGTGTATCCATCTTGTATACGATTCGTGTCCAGCTTTCAGCTGCGCTTGCGTGGCGGGATTGTCGAAAGGTATGCGTGTCGATAGCCGTGTGCATCTTCCCGCTCCGGCGTGCGGCTTTTCCAGCGCACATCTTCAAAGAGCTTCTGCCGAACAAAGAGAGCAAGGCGGCTGACCGCCGCCTCTTCCTCGCTCTCGTAACTGATATGAACCTTCATCGCATCGCCTCCCCGTTACTGTCTTTTACCGTTCTTGCTATCTTCGTAGGGGAAAATCTCGCCGCCGATCCTGCGCTGAAGCATCTTCGCAAGTTCGAGCGGTATGGCCATGTCCGCGCTTGCCTCAAGCAGTTTCTTCACAAGCTCCCCCTGCATATAGCTGGGCGTCATCCCTGCCGCCTTGAAATAGGCGCGTGCCATCGCCTCTGCACTTTTCCCTTCCGGAAAAACATACCAGACTTTCTTCATATCTTGCGCCCTCTCCTTCTGCGGGCACGTTCCTGCCGCTTGCCCTGCATTACGCCGTACACGTAGCACTCCATGGCAATCCAAAGGATATTATCCCTTACGGGGTCTGCCAAACGAAATTTAGCATTTGCAATTTCCTTAATGTCATCAACGCTATCCCAAGGAATAGGCACACGGTCAAGTATTTGTATTATGGTCATCTCGTCTGTCTCCTCTCTGCTCCACAAGGGGCGCGGTCTGCTGTCCCTCGTGAGCGATAGATCAAATGCGGCTTTTCAAAAAGTGTACAAAATGAATAAAGTGACGATTTTTCCGTAAACTCTCTATAGAGAACAAAAAAACACGTTTTTTTGTTCACGCATACGCGACTTTAAGGAAAAAATAGCACTTCGTACACTTTGTACACTAATAGGGGAATCCCCCATCTTTCAGTCTTACCCCCTTGAAAAAGCGCCCATCGTTATAGCGTGTCTGCGGGTAGCCTTTACGGTGCATCATCTCTGTCACGGTCTTTTTTTTGATACGCTCCCCCATTCCCGTAACATAGCGTTCATAGAAGTCCTTGACCTTGGCGCGGCATCCATCGCCGATGCAGCACTCCTCGTCGATGAACTGCTGCAGGGTGTCGCTGTCGGCGTAGAAGCTGCGTGCTTGTCGCTGGAAGCTCTTCGGGGGTGTTCCAAGTCCTCCGTCCCGTTGCCATTTCAAGCACCCTTCCACGCACCATGCAAGGACGGCGGCGATCTCGTCGGGGTCTTTGAGCCGTTCCTTCAAGGATATGTCACGCACATCTTCGAGGTTCTGCATGAAAGGCGCAATGACAAGCCTACGCCGCAAGCCCCCATCTGTGGAGTCGTGCAC
>CAUVCH010000186.1:0-2505 GCA_963550265.1 uncultured Mitsuokella sp.
GCAGGAGATTTCTTCAAAGTATTATGACCGTGGGGGTGGGACTTGTCATTTTTCCACACGCGGCAAAGGCTGCATGGCAGACGGATACAGGTCTTCAAGGCGTTGTAATACGTCCGACAAATCTTGACTTTGGTCCTTTAGAAAATCGCTGCGTTACAGATGCGATTATCGTTCATCACGTGGGCAACACCAATGCGGATGTTTCGGCAGCTACGATGCACGAGTGGCATAAGGCAAATGGCTGGTCGGGGATTGGATATCATTTTGTCATTCGCAAGGACGGCACGATCGAGGCGGGGCGTCCCATGGATACGGTTGGCGCACATTGTAAGGGAGAGAATACGCATACAATTGGCATCAACATTGTTGGCAATTTCGAAACGGCGTGGCCAGAAGATGCGCAGCTGGCAAGTGCGGTGAAGCTCATCCCTGCGATTTGCCGCAATTACGGCTTTGCACCGAGTGCATCGACGATTTTCGGGCATAGAGATTTTAATGCGACGCTTTGTCCAGGAGAAAATCTCTACGGTCTCCTTCCAAACCTCATTGAGCGCTGCAATAAAAATTATATCGGCGGATAATGAGAATTTGTATAACTATCAGCTGCTGCTTTCTATCGATAAGCTTGTGGAAAGAATAAGCAAGTGTGTATGTGATGTTTCATAGAGGGCAGCAGCTGTTATACTACCGAATGTATGTTTTTCAGAAAATCTCCAAAATTTTTATTTTTTAGCAGGAAAAATGGGGAAAAACGAGAATTTTAAACATAAAGGAAGGAATGAGTTTGAAAACCAAAAGATGGGCAGAACGCTACTGTTAATTTTTGACAAAAACCTGTAGGAAACACTTGATAAATTTAAATTAACAGTAGATTCAAAGTAATAGAATATATTAGGAAAGAGCTTCCTATATATTCCGCAGCTGTTCTATGTAGGACAGCGAAAGGGGAAAACTCGATGTGAAGAAGATTTCACTGCCGTGAGTATGGCATCATCCGACAATTTTGGGGAACGGGTGACTGGTAAGTTAGGGGGATTCACAAATGAGAAAAAACGAGTGTTTAGCAATGATTCTTGCAGGCGGTCAGGGGAGCCGTCTCGGGGCTCTGACGAAGAAGATCGCAAAACCTGCCGTTCCTTTCGGCGGCAAGTACCGCATCATCGACTTTCCGCTCTCAAACTGTGCAAATTCGGGCATTGATTGTGTCGGTGTTCTGACACAGTATCGCCCGCTCGAACTAAATAATTACCTCGCTTCTGGCAGTTCGTGGGATCTCGATAAGCGCGAGGGCGGCATCTTCATCCTTCCGCCGTATGCACGTGAAAAAGGAGCAGACTGGTACCGCGGTACGGCAGATGCCATCTACCAAAATATGAATTTTATCGAGCTGATGTATCCGGAGTATGTTCTCGTTCTTTCCGGTGATCATATATATACGATGGACTATTCATGGATGCTCGAAGCTCATAAGATGAAAAAAGCAGAAGCGACCATTGGCGTCTTTGAAGTGCCATGGGAGGAAGCACCGCGCTTTGGCATCATGGATACGGACAAGGAAGGGCGTATTGTCGAGTTTGCCGAGAAGCCGGCAAAACCGAAGAGTAACCTTGCCTCCATGGGAATTTATATCTTCTCGACCGACTATCTTCTCAAGTATCTCAAAGCAGATGCAAAGGATGAGACATCGAGTCACGATTTCGGTAAAAATATCATCCCGAAGATGCTTGCCGATAAAGGACGGCTTTATTCTTACGCTTTCAACGGCTATTGGAAAGACGTTGGTACGATCGGAAGCCTTTGGCAGGCGAATATGGATCTTCTTCAGGATAAGATGCCGATTGACCTCAATAACAGCGAATGGAAGATCTATTCCTCGAATCCTCCCATGCCGCCGCAGTTTATCGGTTCTGAAGCGACGGTCAAGAATTCGATGATCAGCGAAGGTTCTATGATTCTCGGTGACGTTGAAAACAGCATTATCTTTTCTGGTGTGCGTGTCGGCAAGGGGGCGACGGTTAAGAACGCTGTCCTCATGCCTTCGGTCGCGGTCTGCCCAGGTGCGGATGTCGAGTATGCTATTGTTGCTCAGGATTGCCTGATTGAGGAAGGAGCGAAAGTCATCGGTGAAAAGGGAGCGATCAAGGTCGTTGCAGACGGTGAGGTCGTGCATGCAGATGTCACTTCAGCGCGTGTCGGGTAGTATGTGTGATATAGCCTTTCAAAAAGAAGGGGGCTATAGGGTCGCGATTTTTTATTTATAAATGAGGTGGACAAAGTGAAATCAGTCATGGGCGTAATCAATCTCCAGGCGAACGGTGATCTCATTCATGAATTATCAGATCGGCGGGCTGTAGAAATGCTTCCCTTCGCCGGGCGCTATCGTCTCATCGACTTTGCGTTGTCAAGTTTAGTGAATTCCGGCGTTCTGAATGTCGGTGTGATGTTGCCGGCAAAGTCACGTTCCGTTCTCGACCACTTACGTTCCGGCAAGGATTGGGATCTCGC